>DATHDR010000315.1:0-7211 GCA_035318965.1 Verrucomicrobiia bacterium
CTCCACAACTCCTCAACGGGGAGCCGCTCCTGCCCAGGAGGCGTCCAGCGGACGGCCGGCTGGACTGGTCGGAGAGCAGTGTCCGCGTCTATGACTTCGTTCGGGCTCTGACCCGGCCATACCCGGGCGCCTTCAGCTGGCTGCAAGGCCAGCGGTGGACGATCTGGGCATGCGCCCTACCGCCCCTTCGGGCTGCTGCTGATGGACCGCCGGGGGAGGTCATCGGGTCAGTCGTAAGCCCGGTGGAGCAGGCCTGCGGGCAGGCTGTGTGGTGTGGCCAGGGTGCGATCACTTTGCTGGAAGTGGAGAGCGAGGACGGCCGCGTGCTGAAGGGCCGACAACTTAGTGATCAGTGCTGGGCGGGATCGAGCTGGCGACATGACATCTGATTCAAAGCGGGTCCTGGTCATCGCCGCCCATCCGGACGACGAGCTGCTCGGGTGTGGCGGAACGGTGGCTCGCCACGTGCGAGCGGGCGACAGCGTGACCTCGATCATCGTCTGCGAGGGTGAATCGCTTCGCTACGGCCCGATCGGCGTCGGCCAGCGAGCACATATCCAGGCGGCGGCGCGCCGCCTCGGCGTGGAGGACGTCCGGCTGCTCGGCTTTCCGGACCAGCGTCTGGACACGATCAACCTGACAGACGTCATCGGCTGTATGGAACCGATCGTTCGCGAGGTGCGCCCGCACGTTGTATACGGGCAGCACGGGGGCGACGTGAACCGGGACCACCACATGGTCTTTCAAGCCATGCTTGTTGCGACCCGGCCGACTGAGGAATTCATCGAGCTCATCTACGCCTTCGACACCGCGAGCAGCACCGAATGGGCATACCCCCGGACCTTCGTCCCGGACACGTGGGTCGACATCAGCGAGACTCTCGACGCGAAGCTGGAGGCAATGGCCTGCTACGAGAGCGAGCTTCGCGACTACCCCCATCCGCGTTCGCTGAAAGCGCTGCGTTACAGGGCGCACAGCTGGGGCGCCCAGGCCTGTCTCGACGCGGCCGAGGTGTTCATGACGGTAAGGCGGGTGGTTCGGAATGGGAAGGCGGCTGTTTGACATCGGCGCCGCGGCGGCGGCGCTCATCGTGCTCAGCCCGCTGATGCTGCTGGTCGCCCTTGCCATCCGCGCCAGCAGTCCCGGCCCGGTGATCTTCCGCGCGCCACGTGTCGGCCTGCACGGGAAGCCGTTTTCGATGTTCAAGTTCCGCACGATGGCGGTCGCCGGTGATGCTGGAAGCGCCATCACCGGCAGTCACGACCCTCGCGTGTTTCCTTTCGGAAGATTGTTACGCCGATCAAAGATTGATGAGCTGCCGCAGCTGTTCAACGTTCTGCGGGGCGAGATGGCGCTGGTGGGTCCGCGGCCGGAGGATCCTCGCTTCGTGGCCGCGTGGTACCGACCAGCGCACCAGCCCACTCTCGAGGTGCGGCCCGGCCTCGCCAGCCCCGGCAGCCTCTACAACTTCACCCATGGCGAGGTGCAGCTTGTCGGACCCGACGTGGAAGCCGCGTACGTCGAGCGGATTCTGCCGCTCAAGCTCGCCCTGGACGTCATATACGTCCAGCGGGCGTGCTTTCGGTACGACCTCATGATCGTGCTCCGGACGTTGGTCGTCATCGTGGCGGCCGCATTCGGCAAGCGCCACTTTGGAGATCCGCCCGAGATGGCGGAGGCGCGAAAGCTCGCGCTGGTCAACTGAGGCTCCCGGATCAGCCGCGCTGGAAAAGGTGCGCATTCTCGTAGCTGAGCTCGGCGACGTTGCCGGGAACGTCGTCCAGCTGCTGCCCCAGGCTGCCGTAGCTGCATGGGTTGCCGGTGAAGTTCCAGGAGAAGATCAAATAACCCGCTAGATGGGTAGCCAGCTTCTCCCAGTGCGTCATCTGGGTGCGGAGATCATTGTTTGTCGGCAGCTCGTAGTAGCAGTCCTGGAAGTCCTGCATCACGCCGATGTAGCCGGTGATTCCCGCCGCCTCGATGCGCTTGACGTTGGCGTCGATCACATTGCTGAAGTCGCAGGGCCTGCGCGTTTTGGGATTGGCGGAGAGGTCGGTGCCGTTCTGGAAGCTGCATGGATAGAGGTCGAAGCCGAGGACATCGACAGCGCCCTTCCAGGCCGCGTAGTTGACTGGGCCTGCATCCCAGTCCTGGATCAATGTGAACGTGCGGGAGCCGGGATCGAGTTGATGCACGAGGGCGGTCCGCGCGGCGAAGGCGGCAGGTGCGCGCGGGCACGAGGAAAGGAGGGGCTCGTCGGCGAGGTAGTACATCAAGATCGCCGGGCTGCCCTTGATCGAGTTGATCGTGCCTGTGAGCTGGGCATCGGAGAGTTCCCAAACGCAGGTTGCCTTGCTCCATCCTCCGACCCAGACGACCGCCTTCAGGCCCAAATCGCTCAGGGCGGCAAGAGCGCCTGGGTACGGCTGGGCCTGGACGGTGTTGAAGCCGGCCCCTTTGATGTTGGAGATGCCGGTCCCAAAGTAGCAGCCGTTGTCTTCGCTGTACCCGGGTGGCCGGCACGTGGTGTCGCGTCCGTAGGTGCCACGCATGAACCAGGACGTCGGGGCCGCCGTCGGAGAGGAGGTGGCGACCGGACGCAGGTTCGCCGGCGTGCAGACAACCGTGGCGAGCACGAACAGCAGCACCGGCGTGGCCGCCCAGCGTGCCGTTTGTCGCAAGTCGCCCGCAGGGTAACAGCAAGCAAATCGCACAGCAAGGGATCGCGCGCCGGGAAGCGGTTCCCTTTCGGTCCGGGGGATCGGGCAGTCCTAGATCGCTAGGACGGGCGCCCTACTCACTCCGTCCCAGCCCATTGGCGGGCGACCGCGGCGCGAGCAGGATCAAATCCCGAAGGGAACGGCAGGCCGACGCGTGCGCCGGCTGCAGCCCGGCCGATCCCGCCATCGGTGAGCGGGAGCGACGAAACCAGTCGCCGTCGGAGGTGTTGGCGACGAGATGAGAGGGACTATGCAGCTGGGCGTGAAGCACAGGACGCCGGGCACTGCGCTAGAGATGCAGGCCGCACAGAGATGATCGCCGCACCACCTATCGACTGGCGCGGGGCGCCGGCTTCAATTGCAGCCGAGGCCTCGAAGGTGCCATGGCTGGTCCTCGTTCCGGTCGCAGTTGCATTGGCGATGCTGCCGGTCCTCAAGCCTTCCGGGCCCGGCAACTCATCGCTGGTTGACATCCCGATCGCGCTCAGCATCGGCGTGACGCTGCTCTGGGCGGGCTATGCGCGTCAGGAGCTGCGGCTCCCTTACGCGCTCGCGGTCGGGCTCATCCTGCTTGGCGGCGCCGTCGCCTCCTTGGCTGGGCCGCTTCCGGGGACCGGCTTGTTGGCGGTCGTTCAGGACCTGGTGCTGCTGGCCTGGTGCGCGGTGATCGTCAACGTTGCGCGCTCGCCGGCTGCCTTTCGATGGCTGCTGCGAGCCTGGACATGGAGCGCTTTTGGCTGGGCCGTGGTTTTGATCGGCGCGGTCGCGACCGGCAACCTCGCTCTGGCCGGCGTGAGCCAGCGCACCGGAGTGCGCGCTTCGCTGACATTTGGCGACCCCAACTACGCGGCGAACTATTTCTTCGTCGCCCTCATGATCGTCATGGCCACGCAAACGCCGCGCCGTCGCGCCGTCCGGATGATCGCCTTCACCGCCCTGCTGGCGGCGCTGGCGTTGACCGGTTCCAACGGCGGGCTGCTCTCGTTTGCAGTCGGAGCGGCGGTGGTGGCGTTGTTGTTCGTGCGCCGCCGGTGGGGACCGGTGCCGTTCATGGCGACAATCGTCACGGTCGGGGTGCTCGGCGCCCTGGTGCTTGTGGCGGTCCAGTCGCTGCCCATAGAGGCTTTGGCCAGGGACAGCGGTCAGCCGCTGCTGCGCGACTCGATCGGCCGCAGCTCGCAAAGTGCGCAGGAACGCGTATGGCTGATCCAGGAGACAACCGACCTTTTCAAGCAGGGTGCTCCGTGGGGCCTGGGACCGGGGTCGACCAAGCCTTTGCTGCTGGGCCAGCTCGCTCCCTACGCGTACGAGACCCACGACGACTACATCGAAGCGATCGTCGAGCGGGGCATCCTGGGCGCGTTTGGGCTGCTGCTGTTGATCGGCTCGGTCGGTGTCCGCACCTGGGCAGTGGCCACCAAACCGCTGACACCTGAGTTCGCCATGCTGTTTCCGCGCACGGCTCCACTGGTCGGCGCGGTGCTTGGGCTTGCCGTATCCGCGTCGTACTACCAGGTCATGCATTTCCGGCACGTATGGGCGATCTTTGCGGTCATCGCGGCCCTGTACCTATGGGGACGGAAGTGACCCGGCCGCTGCGCTTCGCCCGCTGGGCGTGGCACCCGTTCACCAAGAACGTTGTCGCCCTGGCGGGTTCCATGACCGCGCTCGGCATCGCGACGCTCTGGGTCGCACGCGTTGGCGGACCGGTGGCGGTCGGCGACTACGCGCTGCTTCGGATACTCCCTTGGCTGGTGGCTGTGATCATTTCCGGGGGCCTCGGGGGATCGATTGCGTATTTCCTGGCGGGGCCCACCCGCGACGACCCACGTGTGCGGTCGACCGTGGTGGCGATCGCGATCATCAGCGCCATCGCGGGCGCACTTTTGTGGGTGATCGGGACGCCACTGCTGCACTGGGTTCTTCTCAAGGATCTGCCTACAGGCTTGATCGTTTGGGTTGCCATCAGGGTTGCGCTGCGACTCTTTGTGATCACAAGCAAAGCAGCCGCCCAAGGCACACAGGATTTCTGGGGCAGCAATCGCACGATCCTGTTCGAGGAGCTGATGTTCCTCCCGGCCTACGGCCTCCTTCTAGCCCTCGGCGTTCGAGACATGACGGCGATCATTGGCGCTCTCCTGCTGGCCGACACGGCGACCGGCGTGTTCGCGTGGACCAGGTTGGTTCGGCGTGGCTTCTTTGTCGGAATCTCCAGGCCTTCTCTTGAGATGGCGCGGCGGATCTACACGTTCGGGACTCGCGGACAGCTGGGCAGCCTGCTGAGCCTCCTCAACCTCCGCCTTGATTTTGTCTTTGTGGCAGCGATCGCCGGGCCGGCGGCGCTCGGAATCTATGCCGTGGCATCGAAGTACGCCGAGGTCCTGCGCCTGGTTCCAATCGCCGCGAACTGGGTCCTCTACCCCCGCTTCGCCCGATCGGAAGCAGCAGTCGCGAAAGCCTCATCCCGCCGGCTGATTCCACGTGCCCTGGCAGTCACGGCCATGACCGCCGTGCCATTGGCCCTTGCCGCGGGCACTGTCGTCCCAACGCTTTTCGGCCGCACTTTTGACGGTGCTGTCGTGCCGGCGCAGATCCTCCTGATCGGGCTCGCGGCCGAGGGCGCTGCAGGCGTGGTCACGGCGTTCCTTTACGGACGGGGGCGACCCGGCCTCAATTCCCTCGCGGCAGCAACGGGCCTGGTCGTGACCCTAATCCTCGACGTGATCCTGATCCCGCGCCTGGGCGCGACCGGCGCGGCGATCGCATCGAGCGCCGCCTACCTCACCACCACCCTTACCCTCCTGGCCTGGTACCGGCATGTCACGCGATCAACTGAGCTCAAGCCACCGTCTGGAGAGCGAGATGTTGGGGAGCGCGTCGCCGAGCGGCAAGCGCTGCCCTCGTGATCTGGCCGTCGCTCCTTGGGGCCTGGGGTCCGTGGAGTGACTCGGCAGCGTGCAAGCGCATCGCGATGAGGCTCATCGCTGCTATCGGACTGGTGAACTTGGGTGTGGTCGCGGCTCCGCAGATCGTAGGCGCAGCATCCATTGCGTGCACGACGGCGGACCTCCTCACCGCCATCTCGGCTGCCAACGGACAGGTTGGAGGCGGCACGGTCTCCCTAGCGCCAGGGTGCACCTACACGATGACCGCGGTCAACAACTCCGTTGACGGAAACAATGCGTTTCCGGACATCGTGGGCGATGTCACCGTCATCGGCAACGGAGCGACGATCACGCGCCCTACGAGCGGGGCGCCGAACTTCCGGTTCTTCATGGTCGACGAGGGCGGCAGCCTGAGCCTGAGCGACCTGACTTTGAGTAACGGCTCGAACCCGCCCGGCGATCTCCACGGTGGCGGGGCCATCCTCAACCGCTCGCAACTGACCGTAAACGGGGTCAGCTTTCTCAACAACCGAGCTCTGGCGTCAACTGGTGGCGGAGCCATTGACAACCACGACATGGGCCGGATGACGGTCACCTTGAGCACCTTCACCGGCAACGTGGGCTTGCAGGGCGGCGCGATCGAGGACGAGGCCACGCTCTGTCACACCACGACGCCGGCCTGCGGACAGGCCACCGTGGCGCAGAGCACGTTCACCAACAACTCGACCACCATGTTTGGCGGTGGGGCTTTCGAGGCCCAACTCAATCAACCAGGTGTGGTCTTGTGCCAGCCGACCTGGCCACAACCGGTGTCCTGCCAGCAGGCAGGGGGCGCCCACGCCACCCTCATCGGAAATACCTTCAGCGGCAACACGGCGATGACCGAGGGCTGAGCGATCGCAAACTTCGGGACGACCACCGTCAGCAATAGCACTCTCTACAACAACGGGGTCATAGGCACCGGGCCCAATGGTGACGGCGGTGGTGGAGGTATACAGAACACCGGCTCCATCACCATCACCCAGTCGACTCTTTCCGCGAACAGCTCGCTTTTCGGCGCGAACATTCACTCGTACAACGACACCGTGAAGCAGCCGGGCCCGCCGGTCACCACGCTCGGGATGAGCATCGTGGCCGATGGCGTCAGCGGACAGAGCTGCAGCGTCTTCGCGCTCACCGATGCGGGTTACAACCTTGACAGCGGTACAACCTGCGGCTTCTCCTCGTCCAACGGTTCGTTGAACAGCACGAATCCGCAGCTAGGGGCCCTGCAATCGAACGGCGGCCCGACGCAGACGATGGCGCTGCCGTTGCAGAGCCCGGCCGTCAATGCGATACCCGTGACCGTGAGCGGCTGTACCGGCACCGACCAGCGCGGCGTCACCCGGCCCCAGGGTGTTGGGTGTGACGTGGGCGCCTTCGAAGTGCTCCAGTCGGGTGGCGACCTGCAACCGCCGACGACGCCCACGGGTCTCGCCACGACCTCGGTGAACACCAGCTCGGTCGGCCTGGCCTGGAACGCATCCACCGACAACGTCGGCGTGGCCGGCTACACGGTGTACAGGAACGGCACCTCGATTGCCACGACCGGCGGTACGACCACCTC
>DATHDR010000316.1:0-5662 GCA_035318965.1 Verrucomicrobiia bacterium
CGTCACCGCACCCACGTTAGCCGTGGGTCTGCTCGGAGGACTCGTCGGCGTGGTCGCCGGCGCCGGACTGGCTGTCACCACGATCCACCTCGCGTCGACCACGACCCAGCCGACATCCTCAACCGCCGCCGCGGGCAACCAAGGACAGGCCACGGGCCATGGGGCCGAGGTCACGGCCGCGGTTGCCAAGTGCAAGGCTGCGCTGCCTGCCGGCCAGCACGGAATCGGCAAATGCGTGAGCGCGGTCGCGAACAAGCACGGCAAAGCTGCTAGCGCCGCCGCATCGGCGAATGGACAGAAGAACAGCGCGCAGGATACAAGCGAAACCGACTCGAGTTCGACGTCCTAGGTCACAACCCCGCCCGCGTGTGAGAGGTCACAACGCCTCTCCGTGATCGCGTCCGCCAGCCGTCAGGACCCGCTGTCTGGCCTTGCCTCCAGGACGATGACCGCTGTCTCGGACGACCGCAGAGTGGCGTATGCGTCGACATCGGTGCCGTAGCCGCTGTAATCGCGCACCATGGCCCATAGCCGGGCCCGTTCCTCCCCCTCGGCGGCTCGCGCACGAACCGCCCGTGAGCCGTTCTTGAGCTCGACGATGGCATCGGGATGTGCCTGAAGGTTCAGCCACCAGGCGGGCTCGGCATCGGCCCAGCCGTTCATGGCCAGGGTGATGAAGTTCGGTCCATCCTCGTAGTAGCCGAGGATGGCAGCGCGCTCTCGACCAGAACGGCGCCCGATGGTCTTCAGGCGCAGGTAGCCGAACTTGCCGCCCGACGTCGGGGTCGCGAGCCCGCGCCGGCCGCCTGTGAACCGATGGATCGCGCGGTGGACCACCCATGCGCTGCGGATGAACCAGCGTGGAGGGAGCTTTGGGGTCCGCTTGCGTTCACGGGATCCGCTGCTCATGTCATCTCCCAGACCTTGATGACCGACTTGGCACTGATTCAGCGTGGACGTCCGTCAAGGGGTCGCGCATTGTGCCGTGGAAGCTGTTACCGAACCACCACCCCAAATGTCGTCCAAGCGCCAGCCGTTGGATACATTGTGGAGCTCGCGCAGGGCAAAGTCCGTCCGGGTCGCTCGCAACCACGTAGACAGCCGGCCGATGAATCACTGCGGACGAAGCATCCTCCCCCCACGTTCGGCGTGTTGACACTGTTGCCGCAGCTTTGTTAGGGTGGCGCCGGTCCTCCACTTCGGCGAACGCAGGGGGGAAAACCAGGGGGTAGGCGCTGCGCATCCATCGCTACATGACTCATGCTGTGGTGCTCGCCATTGCGGGGGCCATGTCGAGCTACGCCACTTTCGACCGAAGCTTCTTTCCAAACTCCCACGCACCCGCAGTCACCGCTGCTGCCGCTGGCGAAGGAGTTGCGGTCGGTGACGTCTCGCTGGGGCGTGACAGCGTCATCATCAAACCGCTTTCGATTCCGACATCGCCGCTCGTAAGCCACGCCCCAAACGTGCACACGGTCGTGCAGGGAGACACCCTGGAAAGCATCGGCCGGCAGTTCAACCTCCCCTGGAGGTATGTCGTCTGGTCGAATCCAGGCCTTCGCATGCCGCTCAAGGTGGGACAAACTCTGAGGCTGGCGCCGGTGCCGGGCGTCGTAGTGATCGTCCGGCGGGGGGACACGGCGGCGAGCCTCGCCGCCGCTTACGGCGTGGATGTCAACACGGTGCTCGGCTTCAATGGAATTCGGGGCCCACAGCTGGCGCCCGGCTCGGTGCTTGTGCTTCCGGTCGATCCCGCCCAGGGTCCGAACCTGAGCACAGGTGCGCCGGCCGACCCGGTCGACCCCGGCCAGTTCCTATGTCCGATTCCTGGCGCGCATATCATCCAGCCGTTCGGACCGACATCGTTCGCGATAGAACCGTCCTTCGGCGGATATCTGCATTTTCACACCGGGATCGATTTACTGGCCGGCTACGGTACGCCCATGGTCGCGGCTGCCGGTGGAAAAGTGACTGCAGCAGGTCCGGCGGACTACTTCGGGATCCGGGTTGAGATCACCGACAGTTTCGGCCTCGTCGAGGTCTACGCCCACATGTCGCAGGTGGCCGTAGCAGTTGGGCAAGAAGTTCAGCAGGGCGAGAAGGTCGGCTATGTCGGCAGTACAGGTCTCTCCATCGGCTCACATCTGCACTTTCAACTCCAGGTCGGCGGCATGCCGACGGCTCCAGGTCCGTTGATTGGCTGTTAAAAAGCCTCGAGCCTTCGGGTCGTCGGCGACCGACAGCCAAGATGACAGCCAGGTCCTTGCTCCGACAGCACTAACATCGGAGCGTGATTCGGGCTGTCCACGCTGACGGCCTCCTCGACCCGGCCACCGGGGAGACGGTTCGCGATGCGGTCGTGGTCATCGAAGACGGACGGGTCACCCACGCCGGTACGCGCGCCACGGTTCAGGCGCCTCGTGGCGCCGAGACGATTGACGCCTCTGGCCTGACCATCCTCCCGGGCCTCATCGATTGCCACGTACACCTCACCTCGCTCGGCGAAGGGCTGGACTTCGCTCGTGAGCTCACCACCCCCCCGACGTTGGAGCTCATGCGTGCTGTGCGTGCGGCCCGCAAGACATTGGAAGCAGGTTTCACCGCGGTCCGCGATGCAGCCGGTTCGCCCGCCGGAATAAGGATGGCCATCGACGCCGGCTACTTTGCCGGCCCACGAATGTTCGTCACGGTCAGCGCACTCAGCCAGACGGGCGGCCACACCGACGCGCATTTCATGTGCGGCGCCGACCTCGACATCCCGCTACCAGATCGCCCGTACATGGTTGTCGACGGCGTCGAGGCGATGCGGTTGCGCGTCCGCGAGGTCATCAGAGCAGGCGCCGACTGGATCAAACTGTGCACCTCTGGCGGCGTGCTTTCGCCGGGCGATCAACCGCACCATTCCGCGCTCACCCTCGAAGAAATCCGAGCCGCCGTCGAGGAAGCGGCCACTCAAGGTCGCAAGGTGATGGCTCATGCGCAGGCCAACGCAGGCATCAAGAACGCGCTCAAAGGGGGCGTCGCGACAATCGAGCATGGCATCTGGCTCGACGGCGACGCGATCGAGATGATGTTGGACGGAGGGAATGCCCTGATTCCGACCCTGGTCGCGCCGCAGTGGGTCATCAGGCACGCAGAGGCTGGAAAGATGCCGTCGTATGCAGCCGTCAAGGCACGGGACGTTGTCAATGACCACACCGCCAGCATCCGAATGGCCGTCGAAGCAGGCGTGAAGATCGCCTTTGGGACCGACACCGGCGTTGGGCCGCACGGAACCAATGGCGAGGAGTTCCTCCTCATGCAGCAGTTGGGGATGGAGCCGATCGACTGCATACGGGCCGCGACCACGGTCGCGGCGCACACCATCGGGATGGAGGGAGTGGGGACGCTCGAGCCTGGCTCATGGGGTGACCTCATCGGCGTGCCGGGCGATCCACTCGCGGATCTGACGCTGCTCTCGAACCCAGACAAAGTTCACCTAGTGGTCAAGGGCGGCGAAGTCGTCAAGTCGGTGAGGTGACGATGGTCCACACAAGGTGGGCGTCGCGTACGTCTACGACTTGGGCGCCCCTTGATTGTGGACCGGCCAGGATTCACGGCGCTCGTGGCGGCGGCGTTCGGTCAACCTCCTGTCGAACGGAAAGAGGACTCGCCGCCCGGCGCCTGCACGGACCGAATTCCGTCTCTCTTCGAGCCGGCGCCTGACGTCGGAGCGCCGGCCGTCGCGTCGCCGATCAGCTCCCCGAGGCGTCCCAAGGGCAACCCCGACCAAGTACCGTTGCATCGTCAGATTCACGAGCTCCGGGTGAGTGAGGTTGCACGCGTGGCCGCCTCCCTCGATCATGACCAGCGGCTGGCTGTTGGCCAGCTCGGAGCACAGTCGCTGAGCCCGCTCGATGCCGATTGCAGCATCGGCTGTGCCGTGAATCACCAGGGCAGGGGCCTTGATCTCGCCGAGCCGATCGTGGATATCCTCTCGGCCGACCAGCGCCTCGAACGCCGGGCGCAGGAGCGAGCGCGGCATTTGCCGCCACTTGGCGATCCACGCCTCGCTACCGGCCCACTCGTGGCCGAGGAGGATGGCGGCGATCATGTGTGCCAGCTGGTCGTTCAGACCCTCGGTCTCCCATACGTCGAGCATCGACTCGTAGGTGGCGGCTTTCTCAGGATCTTCGGTCCCAGCCTGGGTGCCGAGCAGGATCAGAGCCGCCACCCTCTCAGGGTGTTTGAGCGCGAAACGCATGGCGACGAAGCCACCCTGGCTCATCCCGCCGATTACGGCCCGCTCGATGCCGAGGTGGTCGAGCAGGCCTCTCAGGTCGTCGGCCAGGTCCCAGTACGTGAACGGGTCGTCGCTGGTTTCGGTCTGGCCGTGGCAGCGGGCGTCCCATGTGATCACCCGGCACCGAGAGCTGAGAGCGTCGAGCTGTGGGGCAAACATCTCGTGGTCCATGAGCAACCCATGGGCCAGCACGATCGGCGGCAGGGTCCCGCCCGAGTCCTCGTAGTAGATCCACTGGCCGTTGATCTCTTGGAGTGGCATCTGGTTTCAGCTCCGCGGGCCAAATGCGAACTGGACGAGCGTGATGCACATCCGCCGCCGGCCTGATTCGCGGTACACGAGATATTCCCTTAGGTTGAAGCTGCAGTGGTTCCAAGGGACCACGCGCCCAACCAATCACCCCAGATTGAAAGGAACAGGGGCGCCCACCGGTTACCCCGCCTTCGGGCGTGACACTATCAGCTTTGCCCGCTGTTCGGCCACCCACCCACGAGGCTCGTCTCTTCGCCAGGAGTCCTCCGCCCGAGCCGCGGCTGGCGGGTATTTCCTCCTCGACTCGACGCCCCTCATGCGAGAGAGGATCCGTCGTGAGAGCCACCGCAGCCAGCCTTTGGACCGCGGCGCGGCGTGATCTCGGGATGTTCGTCAGCCACATTGCGATTGCTATTGGTGTGCGCTAATGCGCAATCCGTAGTACTCTTCTAACCGCACCATGCCGAATGCGAATGGCAGCCCGGTTGACACCAGCCAGCTCCTGAAGGGCGTTCTGGATATCGCCGTCCTGGCCGTTCTTGCCCAAGAGGACAGCTATGGCTATGACGTTCTCCGCCGCTTGCGCGATAGCGGACTCGAGGGCGTTGGCGATGCCTCTGTCTACGGAACTCTGCGCCGCCTGTACCAGGCCGGCGCCCTCAAGTCCTACGTGGTCCCCTCCGACGAGGGACCGCATCGCAAGTACTACGGACTCAACGATCGCGGGCGCAGCGCCCTCGTCCAATCCACCGAGACGTGGGGCTCATTCACTCGGGCCCTCGATCACCTGCTCAACGGGAGGAGCTCCGCCAATGCCAGATAGCAAACATGCCAACGATGTTGCCGGCTATGCCGCCGCCGTTCGGGCTGCCCTTTCCACTCTTCCGGATGGCGAGCGCGATAGCCTGATCGAGGATCTCGAGAACCACCTGGCAGAGGTCGCCAGTGAGTCCGGTCTTCCCTTACGAGAACGCCTGGGTGAGCCGGAGGAGTACGCCGAAGAGCTCAAATCGGCTTACGGTGCCGTGAGCGCTCGGGCAAACATGAGCCAACGCGGGCTGTTTCGCCAAAAAGTTTTGGCTGTGATGGATGGTGCGTCGGGCTCGCGAGCCTATCGCGAAATGCGCG
>DATHDR010000317.1:0-8612 GCA_035318965.1 Verrucomicrobiia bacterium
GTCCCCCCCAAGCGCCGCATACACGCTCGACCGCCACGCGCGAAACCTGGAGAGCCTCATCGAGGAGCTCGACCTGCGTGGCATCACGCTGGTCATGCAGGACTGGGGCGGTCCCATCGGCGCCGTAGTCGCGTCCAGGCACCCCGAGCGGATGAAACGGTTTGTCGCCATGAACACGGTCTTCGGCACCGACCGCGACGTGCGCGAGGAGAAGCTGACCCCGTGGTTCGCTGCGATCAAGGCTATGGAGAACGCAGGCCAGCTCGAGGCGGTGCTCGGGAACCTGAGGTATCTGGCCGGCGGCATCATGATGATGCTCGGCCTCCAGCGCCGCGAGGTCGTCACCGACACGTGGCTCCGGGCTTACGCGGCAGCGTTTCCAACCCTCGAGGAGTGCCGCGGAGCAATCGAGTTCCCGCTTGACGGCCTGCACCTGGAGCGCATCCGCGAGACGCTTGTGGGCGCGCTGCCGGGCCTGTTCAAGCTGGGACAGGCGGGAGTGCCGGCGATGATGATTGAAGGGATGCAGGACCACGCGATCTGGCCGCACGTGGCCATCGCCGGGTTCCGCGCGTTCTTCCCGCACGGCAAGGTCCATGAGGTACCTGGCGCCGGGCACTTCATCCAGGAGGACGCTCCAGAGATCGTGGTGCCCCTGATCGAGGAATTCTGCCTGGCGACCTAGAGCGGAACGCCTTTGTGAAGGTCACCTGCGACCCCCTTCCCTTATGGCCGGAGTCAACCGTCGAGTACGATCGCGCGCTCGCCGCGCTCACCTCGATCTGGGCGCACGACGAAAGTGACCCATCCAGGGCGGGCTCAATCGAGGTGAAGCCGCCGAACTATCCTTGACCGCAATGAACCCGCGGTGGATGGCCGTGGCGCGAGGCGACGAGCCCGCCGACCTCGTCGTGACAGGCGGCAAGGTGCTGTCGGTCTTCACCAAGGAGTGGCTCGAGGTGGATGTGGCCATCGCGGATGGCCATGTGGTCGGGCTCGGTCGATACGACGGCGGCGAGCGCCTGGACGTCGCAGGGGGTTACCTGGTGCCTGGATTTATCGACGCTCACATGCACATCGAGTCTTCGAAGCTGACCGTGGATGAGTTCGCGCGTGCCGTGCTGGCGCAGGGAACCACCACCGTCGTCGCGGATCCTCATGAGATCGCCAACGTCCTCGGCACCGACGGCATCCACTGGCTGCTCGACAGCTGCGCCGACCTGCCGCTGGACGTGTTTGTGATGGCGCCTTCATGCGTGCCCGCGTCGCGTTTCGAGTCGCCGCACCGGCCGTTCACCACCGGCGACATCGAGAGCCTGTTGCGGCGGCACCGCACGATCGGCGTCGCCGAGATGATGAACTTCCCCGGCGTCATCGCCGGCACCGAAGCCGAGGTGGCGAAGCTGCAGACCGGCCTCACCGACCACGTGGACGGCCACGCCCCCGGTGTGCGGGGACCCGCGCTCAACGCCTATGTCGTGGCGGGCATCCGGTCCGACCATGAGGCCACCACCTACGAGGAGGCTCTGGAGAAGCGCCGCCTGGGCATGTGGGTGATGCTCCGCGAGGCCAGCATCGCGCGCAACCTGCGCGACCTTCTTCCACTGGTCAAGCGCTATGGCAGCGAGCGCTGCATGTTCTGCACCGACGACCGCGAGCCGGGCTTTATCGTCGAAGAGGGCCACATCAACCAGATGGTGCGCGTGGCGGTTGCGGAGGGCATCTCGCCCGAGGATGCCGTGGTCATGGCCACCCTCAACCCCGCCTCCTATCACCGGCTGTGGCAGCTCGGAGCCATCGCGCCCGGCTACCAGGCCGACATCCTTGTCCTCGACGACCTTCGCACTTTCAACCCGCGCCAGGTATTGAAGCGTGGCGCCGCGCCACGATTCGTCAAGCTCGAGGTGCCGGAGTGGGTGCGCCAGACGGTGCACCTGGCGGATGTCGATGCTTCTTCCTTTTATGTAGCGGCCGGTCCGAGGCGAATCCGCGTGATGCGGGTCATCCCATCCCAGCTCCTGACTGGAATCGAGCTTGTCGAGCCGACCACGCGGGACGGTTGCATCGTCGCGGACCCAAAGCGCGACCTGGTCAAGATCGCCGTGCTGGAACGTCACCATGCCAGCGGCCGGGTGGGCCTGGGCTTTGCGACCAACGTCGGGCTCCAGCGCGGAGCGTTCGCGTCGACCGTGGCGCACGACGCGCACAATTTGGTCGCGCTCGGCGTCGATGACGCGGACATGGCCGCCTGCGCGAATCGCATGGTCGAGATCGGAGGCGGCATCGTGATCGCCGACGGGGGTCGCGTGGTGGAGGAGCTGCCGCTGCCGGTGGCCGGGTTGATGAGCGACCAACCGCTCGCGGCCGTGCACGAGCGGCTGAGCTCGATGGAAAGGCGCCTCGCGGCCATGGGTGTGACGATGTCGGCGCCTTTCATGACGCTGAGCTTTCTCGCCCTCTCCGTCATCCCGGAGCTGAAGATCACCGACCGCGGCCTGGTCGACGTGGCCCGCTTCGAGCTGGTGCCTCTGGGCGTTGAGTGAAGCGCAGGAGCGGCTGTTTTCGTGTTTTGCCTCGCGCAAGTGGGCCCAACTGGTGGCAGAGGAGTGGCCGTACCCAGATCTCGAGAGCCTGCTGGGCGCGGCGGACAGGGCCTGGGCACAGCTCGAGCCATCTGACTGGGCGGAGGCTCTGGCTGGTCATCCGCGCATCGGCGAACGGGGTGGGAGCTCGCCCGCTGCATCCGAGCGAGAGCAGAGCGGGGTGCGCGTGGCAGCAGGGAGGACGCTCGATGCGCTGGCGGCCGAGAATCGCCTTTATGAGGCTCGGTTCGGGCACGTCTTTCTTATTGCCGCTGCGGGGAAGAGCGCGGAAGAGATCCTTGACGCGCTGCGCGAGCGCATGGAGAACGATCCGGTGACCGAGGCGCGCGTCGCGGCCGAAGAGCACCGGAAGATCGCTCGCCTTCGCCTGAGGGAACTGAGTTGAGCATCTCCACCCACGTCCTCGACACGATGCGCGGCGCGCCCGCCGCCGGCCTTGCTGTAGCGCTGCACCGTCGCGAGCCAAACGGAGATTGGATGGAGGTCGGGCAGGCCGAGACCGATGCGGATGGCCGGGTCCGCGCCCTCACCGACAGGGAGTTGGATGCCGGCGAGTACAGGCTCGAGTTCGACACTCGCCCCTACTTCGAGCGGTCAGGCCTTGGTGCTTTCTATCCGTCGGTGTCCGTGGTGTTCACATTCGAAGGCGGGAACCTCCATGTGCCCCTGCTGCTGAGCGCCTTCGGCTACACCACATATAAAGGGACGTGAGGTTGATACTCGGCGACAACCAGTACGGAAAGGCGGAGACGCACGTCGTCCGCGTCACCAAGGGAGGACCCGAAGGCTCGATTCACGACGTCAAGGACATGACCGTGAGCGTCATGCTCGCCGGCGACTTCGCCGGCACGCATCTGACCGGCGACAACAGCAATGTGGTGCCGACCGATTCGCAGAAGAACGCCGTCTTTGCGCTGGCAAAGGAGTCCCCCATCGGTGAGATCGAGGACTTCGCCCTTCGGCTGGCCCACCAGTTCGTCATCGACCACGCGTCGGTGCAGCGCGCCCGTGTGTCGATCGCAGAACAACCGTGGACCCGTATCAATGCAGGAGGCAAGCCTCACCCGCATGCATTCGAGCGCGCCGGTTCGGAGAAGCGCATGACCACGGTGACCTGCTCGCGCGATTCGGAATGGGTCGTCTCGGGTGTGAGCCAGCTCACGCTGCTGAAGACAACCGGGTCAGAGTTCTGGGGCTACCCCAAGGATCGCTACACGACACTGCCCGAAACCCATGAACGGGTCCTCGCCACCGCTGTCGATGCGCGCTGGCGCTATGAACCCGCAACAGCGGATTGGGCTGCCGCCCACGCCGAAACGCGGCGGCTGATCGTCGAGACGTTTGCCACCAAGCACAGCCTTTCTCTGCAGCAGACGCTGTTTGCGATGGGCGAGGCTGTCCTCGAGGCTCGGCCGGAGATCGCGGAGATCCGCTTTGTGATGCCGAACAAGCACCATTTCGTGGTCGACCTCCAGCCCTTCGGGCTCGAAAACGACAACGAGGTCTTTTATGCATCCGACCGGCCATACGGATTGATCGAAGGGACGGTCACCCGAGACGACGCCCAGCCGGCCGATCAAGCCTGGTGATCCGCGATGGAATTTCTTCAGCCGGCCACCTGGACTGAGGCGCTCGCGATGAAGGCGGCGCACCCGGACGCGCTGCCGATCGCCGGCGGGACCGACGTGATGGTCGAGATCAACTTCGACCGCCACCGGCCGCAGGCTTTCATCGACCTCACGCGCATCGCCGAGCTGTCGGAATGGGGGGAAGAGGGCGACCTGCTGCGCATCGGGGCCGGTGTCACCTACACGCGCCTGATCAACGAGCTGGGCGATCAGCTTCCGGGACTCGCCATGGCGTCCCGCACCGTCGGCTCGCCCCAGATCCGCAATCGCGGCACTGTCGGTGGCAACCTCGGATCTGCGTCGCCGGCCGGTGACGCTCATCCGCCGCTGCTCGCGTCGGGGGCGATCGTAGAGCTGGCCTCGGCCGCCGGCACGCGCCGCCTACCCGCCAATGAGTTCTATGTCGGTCCAAAGCGCAGCGCGATGAGGAAGGACGAGCTGATCGCCGCATTTCTCATCGAACCAAGAAAGGGCCCACAGCAGTTTTCGAAGGTCGGCACGCGCAACGCGATGGTGATCGCGGTCTGCTCGTTTGCGCTGGCGCTCGACGGCGAGCGCAGGCGAATCGGCACCGGAATCGGGTCCGCCGCGCCGACCCCCGTCGTTGCGGGTGACGCCGAGCGGTTCCTCGGCGGCGTGCTCGAGGAAGAAAGCCTGTGGGATAAGCCGGCGCCGGTCGGCGATTCGGCGTTGAAGCGATTCGGCGAGCTGGTGGCCTCTGCCGCCAAACCGATCGACGACGTCCGGGGCACCGCGGCGTATCGCCGTCAGGCATTGGCCGTGATGGCGCGCCGCAGCTTCGTCTGGGCCTGGAACGAGTACCGGGGCGCAGCATGAGGATCGCCTGCAGGGTCAACGGCCGGCCGCGGGTGGCGGAGGACGTGTGGGAGGGCGAGAGCCTCCTTTCGTTGCTCCGCGAGCACATGGGCCTGCCGGGTTCGAAGAACGCGTGCGAGCAGGGCGAGTGCGGCTCTTGCTCGGTTTACCTGGACGGGCAGCTCGTCTGTGCGTGCCTGGTGCTCGGCGGCCAGGCGCAGGGTCGTGAGGTGATGACTGTCGAGGGACTCGCCATCGGCGACGTCCTCCACCCGGTGCAGGAGGCCTTCCTGGAAGCCGGCGCTGTCCAGTGCGGCTTCTGCACGCCGGGCCTGGTCGTGGCCACGCACGATCTGCTCACTAGCGTTCCGGAGCCGACGAACATGGAGATCCGCGAGGCGCTGGCTGGCAACATCTGCCGGTGCACCGGCTACGCCAAGGTCATCGACGCGGTGCATTTGGCCGCCCGCCGGATGTCCCCATGAGCGCGCGCGTCGGCGAGTCGCCGCGCCGGCCCGATGGGCCGCCCAAGGTCCGCGGCGAGTTCGTCTACTCATCCGACCTGCGGGTCGACGGAATGCTGTGGGGCGCGACAGTCCGAAGCCCGCATCCGTACGCGCGCATCGTCTCGATCGACAAGGCCGCCGCCTTGGCCATTCAAGGCGTGCAAGCGGTGCTCACGCACGAGGACGTTCCGGGGAAGAAGGTCTTCGGCCTGGAGATCCAGGACCAGCCCGTGCTCGCGATCGACGTCGTGCGCTATTGGGGCGAGGCGGTCGCGCTGGTCGCGGCCGACACCCCGGAGCATGCGCGCCGCGCGGCCAAGCTGGTCCGGGTCGAGTACGAGGTGCTAGCGCCGCTCACCGATCCCGAGCTCGCGCTGACCGACGCGGCGCCGCGGCTGCATCCCGAAGGAAACGTGACGCGCCACGTGAGGATCCGTCACGGCGACCAGACCGCGGCGGCGGACGTAGTCGTGCACGGCGAGTACGAGATCGGCATGCAGGACCAGGCGCCGCTTGGCCCTGAGTCGGGGCTGGCGATCCCCGACGGCGAAGGCGGAATCGACCTGCATATCGCGACGCAGTGGCTGCACGTGGATCGCGACCAGCTCGCCGAATGCCTGGCCCTCCCGCCCGAGAAGGTGAGGTTGACCATGGCCGGCATCGGCGGCGCGTTTGGCGCACGCGAGGACCTGTCAATGCAAGCACATGCGTGCTTGCTCTCATTGCGGACGGGCCGGCCGGTGAAGATCTCCTATTCGCGCCCGGAGTCGTTCGTCGGACATGTTCATCGTCATCCGGGCAAGCTCGTCTACGACCACGGGGCCACGCGCGACGGAAAGCTCGTTTACGTCAAGGCGCGGGTGGTGCTCGACGGCGGCGCGTATGCGTCGAGCTCGACCGCCGTGATTGCCAATGCTTGCTCATTCGCCGCCGGCCCATATGAGTGTCCCAACGCGGCCGTCGACGGCTGGGTCGTATACACGAACAACCCGCCGTGTGGTGCGATGCGCGGATTCGGCTCGGTCCAGAACTGCTACGCGCACGAGGCGCAGATGGACAGGCTTGCCGCCGAGCTGGGTATTGATCCGGTCGAGCTGCGAATGCGCAACGCGCTGGGAGCTGGAAGCCACCTCATCACCGGGCAGGCCGTCGACGGGCCGGCGCCGGTCGCCGAGCTGCTGGACCGAGTGACGAAGTTCCCGCTTCCACCACCGCACGATGGCGGCCATCTCGACCTGACTCAGATGCCCGGCGGAGTTTCCAACACCACCCACGGCGAAGGCGTGCGCCGCGGTGTGGGCTACGCCGTCGGGTTCAAGAACATCGGCTACTCGGAAGGCTTCAACGACTATTCGACCGCGAGGGTTCGTCTCTCGATCGTGGACGGCCGCCCTCGGGCCGAGGTCCACACCGCCGCGGCGGAGGTGGGGCAGGGCCTGGTCACCGTGCAGGCGCAGATCGCGGGGACAGAGCTGGGAGTGAGCGATGTCGTCGTGCTGAACGCGGACACGCAGGTCGGTTCCGCGGGCTCATCCTCCGCTTCGCGCCAGACCTACATCACGGGCGGCGCGGTTAAGGCCGCGTCTGAGGCGGTCCGAGAACGGGTGCTTGCGCTCGCCCGCTCAGAGCTGGGCAAGAGCGCGGCGGATCGGCTCGAAGGGGATGCGGTCGTATCCGCGAAGGGAGAGGTCATCGTCACGCTCGCGACGCTTCTGGGTGATGAGGTGATCGAGGAGACGCGCGAGTTCCGCCCGCGTCGCACGCACCGCCTCGATCCCGAAACCGGCCAGGCCAACGCCCACCTGCAGTACGCGTTTGCCGCGCATCGAGCTGTGGTCGACGTCGACACCGAGCTCGGCCTGGTCAAGGTCGTGGAGCTCGCGACGGCCCAGGACGTGGGGAAGGCGATCAACCCGCAGGCGGTCGAGGGCCAGCTCGAAGGTGGCGCCGCGCAGGGCCTCGGGCTCGCGGTGATGGAGGAGATCCAGGTCAAGGACGGAGTCATCCGCAACCCATCCTTCACCGACTACCTGCTCCCGACCATCCTGGACATGCCGCCGCTTCTCATGGACGTGCTAGAGCTCGGCGACCCTCACTCGCCGTACGGCTTGAAGGGAGTGGGCGAGCCACCCACCATCTCCTCCGGCCCCGCGATCGTCGCTGCGATCCGCGTTGCCACCGGCCGGCCGCTCACCCGGGTGCCTGTCCGCCCGCACGACATCGTCCCGCCGGAGTAAATGGCGACACTACTTCTCCGGGCCGGAGTGTTGTTCACCGGCGCAGGGCCTGAACTCGCAAACGGCTGGGTGCTGGCTCGCGACGGCACGATCGCCGAGGTTGGCTCGGGCATACCCCCGGCCGCCGACGGGGTGCTCAACCTGCCGAACTGCGTGGCCGTGCCCGGCCTGGTCAACGCTCACGACCACATGTACCAGTGGGCGACCCGCGGCTACGTGCCCGACGGAGGTCTTTTCGATTGGCTGCGAGCGCTGTACCCGGTCTGGGCGCAGATCGACTCGGACACCGTTCGCCTCGCCGCCCGGGCGGCGATGGCGCGCCTTCTCTTGTGCGGGTGCACGCTGTCGACCGACCATCACTACGTCTTTCCGCGCGGCAGCAAGGGCATCTTCGAGGCGCTGACCGACACGGCGACCGAGCTCGGCCTCCGGTTTCATCCTTGCCGCGGATCGATGTCACTGGGCGAATCCAAGGGCGGCCTGCCCCCCGACAGCGTCGTCGAGGATGAGGACGCGATCCTCGCGCACACCGAGGAGATGATCCACCGCTTTCATGATCCGGAGGCCGGCTCGATGTGCCGCGTGGTGGTCGCGCCGTGCTCGCCTTTCTCGGTGACGCCTCAGCTGATGCGCGACTCGGCCGAGCTGGCGAGGCGCCACGGTGTTCGTCTGCATACGCACCTGGCCGAAACGTTGGACGAGGAGCGCTTCTGCCTCGATCGGTTTGGGAAGCGGCCGCTCGACCTGATGCAGGATCTCGGCTGGACCGGCGATGACGTTTGGTTCGCGCACGGGATCCACTTCAACGACGCCGAGGTCGGG
>DATHDR010000318.1:0-3424 GCA_035318965.1 Verrucomicrobiia bacterium
TGGCTCGCGACCTAACAGGAGTGGCGGCCCGACCGTTCCGGCTGCGTGCGAGGAGGAAGCGGGGATCGTGGCCACGGGCACGTGTTGAGTGCTAGGCCTAGGCCGGCGAGCGCCTCTGGACCGCGCCTTCGGCGTTGGCCTCCATCCGGTCGGCGACCTGGTTCAGCAGCCGGCTCAGCTCGGCCCGGTCGGAGGGCACCAGCTGGGCGATGGCGGCCGCCATCTTGGCGGCGCCCATGCCCCACATGCGCTCGAACAGCCGCTTGGCCTTGGGAGTCAGCTCGAGCCAGGTCTGGCGGCGGTCGTCCTGGTCGGGCACCCGCCGCACGTAGCCCAGCTCCTCGAGGCGATCGACCATCGGGACCAGCGTTCCGGGTGTCACGCCCAGGCGGCGGGCTAGCTCTCTGCCCGTCTGGCGACCCCACCGGCGCATGGCCACCAGGGCGCGGAACTGCGCCATCGTCAGGTCCACGTCCATGAAGAACCGAGCGGTGTCATCGGCGAAGGCGGCGCGCTGCCGCCCGAATGCGTGCAGGATCGCGCGCACGTCGGCGACGATCGGATCGTCTGGGTTTGGGTGCACTGGGTGACTGATTAGACTCTATCAAATCGCTTGACTAAGGTCAATCGTTGGATATAATCAAACGACTGCGATGTTGATTCGACTTCTCCGCACGTACCTGCGGCCCTATACGCGCCAGGTCGGGATCGTGGTCGTGCTCGTCACCATCCAGTCGGTCGCCAACCTTTACCTGCCGAACCTCAACGCCGACATCATTAACAATGGCATCGCCAAGGGCGACATACCTTATATATGGCGGATCGGCGGGCTGATGCTCGCAGTCACAGTGGCCATGGGGATCATCGCCATCTTCGGCGTGTACTGGGCGTCGAAGGCATCCATGGGCGTGGGCAGAGACCTGCGAAGCGCCGTGTTCGCGCGGGTGCAGACCTTTTCGGCCCGGGAGCTGAACCGACTCGGCACCGCGTCGTTGATCACCCGCAACACCAACGACGTGCAGCAGATCCAGCTCTTCCTGCAGATCGCCCTGACTCTGCTGGTCGCGGCGCCGATCATGGCGGTGGGCGGCGTGGTCATGGCCCTCCGCGCGGACGTTCAGCTGTCTGGGCTGCTCCTGGTCATCCTGCCGGTAATGGCCGCGATCGTCGGCTTCATGCTGCTGAAGGGCGTCCCGCTCTTCCGCTCGATGCAGGTGAAGATCGACCGCATCAACCAGGTCCTACGCGAGCAGATCATGGGCGTCCGCGTGATTCGCGCGTTCAACCGCACCGACTTTGAGCAGGAGCGATTCGAGCAGGCCAACGCCGACCTCACGTCGACCGCCCTCCGAGTCAATCGCATCTTCGTGGTGGCATTCCCGGCGCTGATGGCCGTGATGAACCTCACGACCGTCGCCGTGCTGTGGTTCGGCGCTCGACTCGTCGACAACGGGTCGATGTCGATCGGCAATCTGACCGCTTTCATGATGTACATGATCCAGGTCCTCTTCTCCGTGATGATGGCCATCGCGATGGTGATCCTGGTCCCTCGCGCAGAGGCGAGCGCCGCGCGCATCCAGGAGGTCGTCACGACGGTGCCGTCGATCGCGGATCCTCCCGATCCGGTCGAGCCCGCGAGCCGTGCCGGCCTGGTCGAGTTCAGGGACGTCACGTTCGGCTACCCGGGCGGCGAGCATCCCGTGCTCCAGGATTTGAATTTCGAGCTGCGGCCGGGCCAAACCACCGCGATCATCGGCGGCACGGGCTCGGGGAAGACGACGTTGCTGGACCTCATCCCGCGCTTCTTCGATGTGAGCGAGGGAAGACTGCTCGTCGACGGAGTGGACGTTCGCCGCCAGCCGCTCGAGCGGCTGTGGGGAGCGATCGGCCTCGTGCCGCAGCGCGCTTATCTCTTCAGCGGCACGGTCGCTGACAACCTGAGGTTTGGCAACGAGCACGCCACCGACGAGGAGCTGTGGCACGCGCTCGAGGTCGCGCAGGCGCGCGAGTTCGTGGCGGGGATGCCCGGCGGGCTCCAGGCCCCGATCGACCAGGGCGGGACGAACGTATCCGGTGGCCAGCGGCAGCGCCTGGCGATCGCCCGGACGATCGTGAAAAGGCCTTCCGTCTACCTGTTCGACGACTGCTTTTCGGCGCTCGACGCCGGCACGGACGCGCGTCTCCGCGCTGCACTGCGGTCGGAGACCCGGCAGTCGACGGTGCTGATCGTGGCCCAGCGCGTGAGCACGATCATGCACGCGGACCGCATCATCGTCCTCGACGACGGTCGCGTCGTCGGAATCGGCACCCACGACGAGCTGATGGCGTCGTGCGAGCCCTACCGCGAGATCGTCGACTCGCAGCTGGGCGAGGCGGCGGTCGCTTGATCAATCGTGGTGTGGGCGGCCAGAGGCCGGCCGGCCGGCCGGCGATGGGCGGCGGCTGGATGGGCATGGGCGGCCCACCCGCGGGCAAGACCCGGAACCTCGGCAAGACGCTGCGTCAGCTGCTGGGCCGGCTTCGGCCCGAGCTGCCTCTCATCATCCTGGTGGCTCTGCTCGGTTCGGCCAGCGTCGCGTTTGCAGTCGTCGGCCCGAAGATCATCGGCAACGCGACCAACGTCATCTTCAACGGCCTCGTCGGCAAGTCGCTGCCGGCCGGCATCACCAAGGCGCAGGCCGTCGCGGCGCTGCGCGCGCACGGCCAGGACCAGCTCGCCCAACTACTGTCGGGCATGGACGTCACGCCGGGGAAGGGCATCGACTACACACAGCTCGGCGACCTGCTCCTGTTGGCCGTCGCGGTTTACATCGCCGCCTCGCTCTTTACGTGGGCGCAGGGATACATCATGGCCGGGGTCGCGCAGCGCACCGTCTACGGCATGCGCCGTGACGTGGAGGCCAAGCTCGGCCGGCTGCCGCTGAAGTACTTCGACAGCCACTCCCACGGCGACATCCTGAGCCGCGTCACCAACGACATCGACAACGTGACCACCACGCTGCAGCAGGGCTTGAGCCAGATCCTTACGGCGATTCTGACCGTGATCGGCGTGCTCGGCATGATGTTCTGGATCAGCCCGCTATTGGCGGTGATCTCCCTGGTGACCGTGCCTCTGTCGGTCGTGGCGGTGATCATCATCGGGCGGAGATCCCAGAAGGAGTTCGCCGCCCAGTGGAAGGTGACCGGCACGCTGAACGGGCATGTCGAGGAGATGCACACTGGCCATGCCCTTGTCCAGGTGTTCGGACGGCGCCGCAAGGCCCAGGAGGAGTTCGACCGGCAGAACCGGACGCTGTACGAGGCGAGCTTCAGGGCCCAGTTCCTGTCGGGCATCATCCAACCGGCCATGCAGTTCGTGGGCAACCTCAACTACGTCGCGATCGCCGTCATCGGCGGGTATCGAATCGCCTCGGGGACCATGACG
>DATHDR010000319.1:0-2175 GCA_035318965.1 Verrucomicrobiia bacterium
GGATCCCGCGCCAAGGCACGCGCCCAGCGCGCCCCGGTAGGGCCGGATGACACGAGGAAGGGAGAATTTGTTGTCTCAGGGGTCGAATGGGGAAAGCGTCTACGCGGATAAGCAGCTCGTAATTTCGCGTACGGATTCGGCCCTCGAGCTCAGCATCTCAGGGGCGATCGATTACTACAACGTAGAGGCTGTGGCTGAGGCCCTGACCGAGGTGTTCCAGGGTGACAGCGACCCTCGAGCCCTCTTCACCGACGCCATCACCGGCAACGGAGACCTCCATCTCGACCTGAGCAGGCTCGAGTTCACCGACGTCACCGGCATCAGGGCTCTCGTCCGCATCGCCGAGAACGCCGGCAACGGACGGCGCCTCGTGCTGAGCGGATTGCCGCCCAGCATCGTGAAGGTGATGACGGTGGTCGGCTGGTCGGAGCTTCCGAACCTGGTCATCGAGCCGAACCAGTAACCAACCAGGAGCTCAACGGCCGGTCGCTATCATCCTGACGAGTGAAGGCGCTGGTCAAAGCCAAAGCAGGACCGGGCCTGTGGCTGCAGGACGTTCCCGACCCGGTTGCCGGTCCAGGCGAGGTTTTGATTCGCGTGCTGCGCACGGGAATCTGCGGCACCGACCTACACATCGAAAGCTGGAACGAGTGGGCGCAGGCGACCATCCATCCGCCGCTTGTCGTCGGGCATGAGTTCGTCGGGGAGGTGGTGAAGCTCGGAGAGGGCGTTGCGTCTGTCTATCCGGGCGAGATCGTCGGCGCCGAAGGGCACATCGTGTGCGGGCGCTGCCGCAACTGCATGGCCGGCCGGCGCGCGCTGTGCGCGAACACCGTCGGGATCGGCGTGCAGCGTGATGGCGCTTTCGCAGAGTTTATCGTCATGCCCGCCGGCAACCTGTGGCCGCACCTGACGAAGATCGACCTCGACGTGGCCGCCATCTTCGACCCGTTCGGCAACGCGGTTCATACCGCAACGCAGTTCCGAGTCGTCGCAGAAGACGTGCTGATCACCGGCGCCGGGCCGATCGGCATCATGGCCGCGTTGGTGGCCCGCCACAACGGCGCGCGCTTCGTCGTCATCACAGACATCAGCGACTACCGGCTGGAGCTCGCTCGCAAAGTCGGCGTTACCCGCGCGGTCGACGTCCGCAGCACCACGCTCGTCCAGGTGCAGGCGGAGCTCGGCATGAAGGAGGGCTTCGACGTCGCCTTTGAGATGTCGGGCCAGCCGAGCGCGCTGCGCGACATGATCGCCAACATGTCGCACGGCGGCCGTATCGCGATCCTCGGGCTGCCTGACCACGAGTTCGCCATCGACTGGTCGCAGGTCGTGCTCAAGATGCTCACCGTCAAAGGCGTTTACGGCCGGCAGATTTTTGAGACCTGGTACGAGATGTCGGTCTTCACCCAGACGGGCCTGGACATCTCGCCGGTGATCACGCACCGCTTTCCTTACCGTCAGTTCGAGGAAGCCTTCGCCGTCGCGCATTCGGGCATGTGCGGCAAGGTCGTGCTGGACTGGGCATCAGTAGGAGGCGCGTAGATGTTCGAGAACATGCGACCGCACCTGGTGACACAGCTCGAAGAGATACGCAGCGCAGGGCTGGAAAAACATGAGCGCCTCTTGACGAGTCCGCAGGGATCCGTCGTCAGCGTTCTCAACCGTGAGGTGTTGAACCTCTGCGCCAACAACTACTTAGGCCTGGCCGACCATCCAGACATCGTCGCGGCAGCAAAGGAAGCGCTTGACCGCTGGGGTTACGGGATGGCATCGGTCCGGTTCATCTGCGGCACGCAGGAGATTCACAAGGAGCTCGAGGCGGCGCTCACGGAGTTCCTCGGCACCGAGGACACGATCCTTCATCCATCCTGCTTCGACGCCAACGGCGGCATCTTCGAAGCGCTCTTCGATCAGGAAGACGCGGTGATCTCTGATGCCTTGAACCACGCCAGCATCATCGACGGCATCCGGCTCTGCAAGGCGCGGCGGCTGCGCTATGCCAACCGCGACATGGAAGACCTCGAGCGTCAGCTCACGGACAGCGCCGGCGCCCGATTCCGCCTGATCGTCACCGACGGTGTTTTCTCGATGGACGGCTACCTCGCACCGCTGCCCGAGATCTGCGAGCTCGCCGAGCGCCACGACGCCCTCGTCATGGTCGACGATTCCCAC
>DATHDR010000320.1:0-4961 GCA_035318965.1 Verrucomicrobiia bacterium
TCCTTGACCGCGAACCCGAACGCATCTTCTGCGAAGCGTGGAATCCGAAGTGGACTGGTTTCAGCGGACCTTCTGTCGCGGTCGCCTCAGTCCAGTTCGAAGGCGGCATCGTTGTGAGCTATCGCGGCAGCTGGGTGAGCACGGGACCGGTCACACCATGGTCCGGCGAATGGAGGATGGACTTCGAGGACGGCGAGATCTTCTGGACGAGCCGCGACGATGATGGGGCTCGACGCGACCGGGTCGCGATTCACAAGCCGGAACTCCCTCCCAAGGTGCTGCCGCTGCCGGCGTTGGCTCAGACCGATCGCTGGGGAACCCTGGCCGAGTTCGCGCGCGCCATCCACGAAGGGCGAGAACCAGAGTGCTCTGGGCGTGACAACCTGGGCACGCTTGCGCTGGTGGCTGCCGCGGTCGAGTCAGTCAAGCAAGGACAACCTGTCGATTTATCCGCTGCACAGGTGCCGACGCAACTGGCGATCTGATGACGGGCGAGCGCTTCCGCGTGACCCTCTGGAATGAGCACATCCACGAGAGGCGCGACGAGTCGGTGACTCGAATCTACCCCGACGGCATGCACGAAGCCATCGCCGCCGGTTTACGCCGCGAGCTTGGCGAGACAGTGAGCATGCATACCGCGACACTGGATGAGCCGGAGCATGGGCTTACCGAAAGCGTGCTGTCAGACACGGACGTGCTGACGTGGTGGGGTCATGCCGCACACGACCGCGTGAGTGACGACGTCGTGCATCGCGTGCATGCGCGCGTCCTGGATGGAATGGGAATCGTGGTCTTGCACTCTGGGCACCACTCCAAGATCTTTCGCAAGCTGATGGGCACCACATGCGACCTCAGATGGCGTTCTGACCCGGGCGGCGAGCGAGAGCTGATCTGGACGGTGAAACCTGCTCACCCGATAGCGGCGGGTGTACCGCAGCCAATCGTCATCCCGCACCAGGAGATGTATGGCGAGTTTTTCGACATTCCGACGCCAGACGAGCTTGTCTTCATCAGCTCATTTGCGGGCGGCGAGGTGTTTCGGAGCGGATGCTGTTTCTACCGCGGAGCCGGCCGGGTCTTTTACTTCGGCCCAGGTGACCAGGAATTTCCGGTCTACCACCAACCGGAGATTCAGCGAGTGATCGCCAACGGTGTCAGATGGTGCAGACCGCTCGTCGCTCCAAACGATTTGCCCGCGACCCGCGTGGCAAACGCCCAACGGGAGTGGTTCTCGAAACCCTGACTGGCCAGCCGTCGCGTCCGTTGCATACTCACTAATCAATGCGCTATCGGCCACTGGGCAGGACAGGGTTTCAATCGAGCGAGATCGGCTTCGGCGCGTGGGCGATCGGAGCCGACTGGGGAGAGGTCGATGACGAGCAGAGCTTGCGGGCTTTGCATGCCGCAGCCGACGCCGGTGTGACCTTCTTCGACACGGCCGACGTCTACGGCGATGGGCGCAGCGAGCGGCTCATCGCACATTTCCGTAAAGATCGACGCGAGCCGATCGTGGTTGCCACCAAGATCGGGCGGCGCGCTCCGCAGGACGTCAAGGAGTTCACCCCGGAGAACTTGGGCGCCTGGATTGACCGATCTCGCAAGAACCTGGATGTCGACCGGCTCGACCTCGTCCAGCTCCACTGCCCGCCGACCGATGTGTACTACCGGCCGGAGATCTTCAGTGCCATGGACACCTTCATCCAGGACGGCCGTATCGCGAGCTACGGCGTGAGCGTTGAGCGCGTTGAGGAGGGGCTCAAGGCGATCGAGTATCCGAACGTCTCCACCGTCCAGATCATCTACAACATGTTCCGCCAGCGCCCAACCGAACGGTTTCTGAGCGCTGCGCGTGAGCGCAACGTGGGGGTGATAGCTCGGGTGCCGCTTGCATCGGGTCTGCTCACCGGAAAGTTCAATCGCGATACTCAGTTCGCGGCCACCGACCACCGCAACTTCAACCGACACGGCGAGAGCTTTGACGTCGGGGAAACGTTCGCCGGGGTCGATTATGAAACGGCGCTCGAGGTAGTCGAGGAGCTGCGGCCTTTGGTGCCGGCCAAGACGACCATGGCCCAGATGGCGTTGCGCTGGATCCTCATGAACGATGGGGTTAGCACGGTGATCCCTGGTGCGAAGACACCCGAGCAAGCCCTCGCCAACGCCGCAGCGGCCGACCTACCAGAGCTGCCGGCGTCGACCATGGCTCGCATCGAAACGCTCTACCGTCAACGCGTCGCGCCACTCGTTCACCAGCGCTGGTAGCCGCTGACCTCTAGCGTCTCCCCCATTGCCCAGACGAGCTCACCCGATCGATTGCGATCGTGAAGATCTCGCGGGCGGTCCGGCGTTCGTACTTCTTGCCTGTGTACTTCTGCGACATGCGATCGATGAACGCGAGGTCGTGGTCCGGCTGGATGTCGACGACCCGGCCGGTGATCGAAAGCCAATGCCAGGGATTCTTGGTGCTGACGATCGACACGGCAACCTGAGGACGCTCACGAAGCGAATTCCCCTTGCGGGATCCCATCGGGGAGCTGACCAGGATGTGCTCGCCACCAAAATCGACCCACATTGGAAAGGTGACGATCTGGCCCTTGCGATTCAGGTAGGAGACATGGGCCAGCGCCGGCTCGTCGAACAGGTCGCGAACCTCTTCCGGAATCGTGGCGGGCATATGAGCCACGAATCAGCCGCCGAAGGCCCGGGCGGCGGCCGCCGCGATGTCCTCGGGCGATACGTCGCGCATGTGCTGCGCGATGTTCCAGCGGTGTCCAAAGGGGTCGGTCAGCTGGCCGTGCAGGTCACCCCAGAATTGATCGGCGAGCGGGTGGCGCACCTCGGCGCCGGCGGCACGCGCCTGGTCCCACAGCGCCCTGGCATCATCAGTCGTTATCTGGAGCACCGTCGCGGTGCCGCCGACCGTCAACGGCGACACGATTCCTGCCTCCGGAAACTCACTGGCGACGTGAACCGGCGAATCGCCCACTCGCATGGTCACCGTCATCACCTTCCCGCCGGGCAACGGCACACGGCCCTCCTCTCGAGCGCCGAACGCTCGTCCATACCATTCTGCTGCCGCAGCGGCGTCCGAGACGACGATGTGGGCGGTCACGTCCATACCTCTACAGCTTAGAGTGGCGCCGCAACCCAGTCGGTGACTATCGGCTTTCTTGTCATTGGAAGCGTTCCACCTCGTTTTGCAGCACACCGATTCCCTCGATCCGGATGGTGACTTCGTCAGCCGGCTGCAGGGTGAATTCGCGCGGGGGAACGATGCCGGTGCCCGTCAACAAAATGCATCCGGTCTCGAATCGCTGGTGTCGATGCAGGTAATCGATCAACTCCGCAATCGGCCGTCGCATCGCCGCCGTGGTGGTTTCGGATTGGAAGAGCACGGCGCCGTCCCTCCGAATTTCGAGCACGATTTTCTTGTCTGCAGGATCAAACTCCCAGGCCAGAGCAATCGCCGGGCCGAGCGAGCAGCACCCGTCGTAGACCTTTGCCTGCGGCAGATAAAGCGGGTTCTCCCCCTCGATGCTGCGTGAGCTCATATCGTTGCCGATGGTGTAGCCGATCACCTCCGCCCCCGAGTTGCATACCACCGCCAGCTCTGGCTCGGGGACGTCCCAGCTGGAGTCGGACCGGATCCTGACCTTCTGACCTGGCCCACGGACGCGGTTGGGCGTCGCTTTGAAGAACAGTTCGGGCCGAGCCGCGGAGTAGACGCGATCGTATGGGTCGGCATCGACGGACTCCTCAGCTCTCGCTTCCCGGCTCCGCTGGTAGGTCACGCCGGCAGCCCACACCTCCTGGCTCTGGATCGGCGCCTCGATGGCACCGTCGACGACTGCCACGGCCGGCCGAGCTCGCGATACCGATTCGCGCAACTCTCGAAGCGGCAGGCGAAGGAGCTCGTCCAGCGAGAGGTCGCCATCCAGCCCAGAGAACACACCATCGCGCTTGATGTAGAGGTGGCCATCGATTTGAACCAGATGTAACCCAGCGCCCGGAATCACAGACAAGATGTCAGGCTGTCCCACGGACCTATCACCTTAACCACAGAACGCTCGTGCGCACGGCAGGCTCGGGCGGTGGAAACTTTCGCCTACATCGCGCATTTGATAGGCAGTCGTGGATGAGCTAGACCTGCTCGAGCGCGGCCGCGATCCAGCCCGCATAACGGCTTGCCCTGGCCATGCTCGGCGAGCGCTAGGCGGCCAAGGATGCAGTCCAGGAGATGGCGCTCAAGGGCTGGCCGCCCCAAGGCTAAAGGCCGCGGCATTGGCCGCCTGGCCGACCGGAAGCTCGCTGTCGAGGATGATGATTGTCCGGATTCTGTTCTTTACCGCTGAGTCGCTTCGGCGGCGGCCCGGGCCCAGCGCGATGCCTGCTCCAGCACGCTGCGGTGGTCTTCCGCCATTTGCTCACGACGCGGCAGCGGATAGACGATCGGGTAGACACCGTTGTCAAAAAGCCACTGGATCCGTTCCGCATTCTCCGTCGCCGTTCCCACGAGCGAGAACTTGCGAAGCAGCTCGTCCGAAACGAGCTTGGTGGCTCGATCAAAGTCGCGCTCTTCCCACGCGACCTTGACTTTCCGAGCGTCTGCGCCCAGGCCGCAGATGTCGGCGATGTGGAGATAATGCTCCGAGGCGCAGTAAAACGCGATGCCGCGCCGCGCCGCGAAGAGGGCGGCCTCGTCCATGGGGTCGACGCACGTCATCAACAGCGTCGCGATCTGGACGTCACCTGGGTCTCGGCCGGCTGACTCCGCACCCAGCTTGATCAGGCCCCGATCCTCGGCAAGCGATTCGTCGGTGAGCCAGTTGGCGATCACGCCGTCGGCGACCTCAGCCGCGGTGCGAACCATCTTGGGTCCGAGACCCGCCAGCCAGATCGGCGGTGCGCCGTTCTCGATCGGCCCTTCGCGGAGGTGGAAGTCATGGGGCTTGAACCACTGC
>DATHDR010000321.1:0-3600 GCA_035318965.1 Verrucomicrobiia bacterium
TCGTCATCGAGATGGTCGGCCGCCACGACCTGATGAACGCGATCGCGCTCAACTCATCCGTCTTCAACGCCTCAGCCGTGATTGGACCGGCGATCGCGGGCCTTGTGATTGCCGCGGTGGGCATCCCGATCTGTTTCCTCGCCAACTCGCTCAGCTATATGGCTTCGATCGCGGCGCTGCTGCTCATGCGCGACCTGCCCAGCGTCGTGCAGCCGCACGCACAGCTGTCGTTCCTGCCTCACCTTGCTGAGGGAGCGTCGTACGCGTGGCACGAGCCTGTGGTCGGGATGCTGCTGCTCGCGGTCGCCGTCTTCTCTCTGTTCGCCATGAACCGGCTGACGCTGATCCCCCTTTTTGCTGACCAGGTCCTGCATGTCGGGGCTCAGGGCTTCGGACTGCTGCTGGGCTCGATGGGGCTGGGTTCGCTTTTCGGCGCATTGACGCTCGCTTTCTTTCCGAGGTTCGGTGCGGACCCGAGACGCCAGCTGTGGATGGCGGTCATCTGGGTCGCTGCGCTGCTCGAGTTCTCCATCTCGCGCGTGTTCGTGCTTTCGATGGCCGCGCTTTTCGTCGCCGGCTATAGCCAGATCTCGTTCGTCGCGACCGCCAACAGCCGCATCCAGGCCATCACGCCCGATCATCTGCGCGGCCGCGTGATGTCGCTCTACGCGCAAGCACTGATCGGGGTCGGTCCGATTGGCGCGATCCAGGCGGGCGCCCTCGCCACCCGGTTCGGGGCGCCGTTTGCGATGGCGATTGGAGCCGTCATCGCGGGCTCGGTCATCCTCGGGATCTCGCTCGTGAGGCCTGAGGTGTTCGCTCCGCTCATCGGCGCTCGCGCCGCATCAATCCCCGGTCCGGATGCCACGACTCGACCACAAGGTGATCCGCCGGGCGGCCCACTCGAATCAGCACCACCTCGCTGATGTCGATGCGGAATCGTTTGTATTTTTCCTCCGACACCTCGATCGCACGTCCGGCGATCTTGGCGTCACCTCTCCACGAAGCCGGATCGCCTGCCGGAGTCTCCTCACTGCCGCTGTGAAAGGCCACGCGCGGATCGCGCTGCAGGTCGCCGAACTTGACCGACTCGGGCATCATCCCGACGAATACCTCTCCATCCGAGAACTCGATCTCGATGCCGCTGATGCGGGGTGATCCGTCGCGACGGACCGTCGCCATCGTCTTGTGCTTGTGCGCGTCGAACACCTCGCGCACCTTCCTGGCGAAGTCCGGCTCCGCAGCCTCAACCTCCGCCCAGGACGACACTCAGCCGAGCCAGACCTCGAGCGCGGCCGCGACAACCAGGCCGGGAACGAGCCAGCGCAGCGCACGCACGTAGTCGGCCATCGCGAGGAGGACTCGCGCGCTCCATCCGCCGCGCGGGTCCATGTGGATTGCGGCGGCGCCGATGTGGATCGCGAGCCCGCCGGCGATGATCGCGATGGGCACCTCGATCAACCCGTTCGGGACGATGCCGCTCAGCGCGATCGCCCAGGAGGAAAAGGCGGCCGCGAAGCCGACCAGGAAACCAGGAGCGAACGTCAGGGCGAAGCCGCTGAGCCCGGCCGTGATGACGGCCAGAAGCCCGACCAGCGCGAAGGCGAGGAGGTTGTGGCTGAGGATCGCGACGAACTCCTCCAGCCGGCTGCCTCCGCCCGACGCGCTGATCAGGTTTGAAAGCACTGGCCTGACCACTTCTGTCGGAATCGCGCTCGTGACACCGGCCAGGTAGCCCGCGCCGATGCCGATCGGAAATCCAGCCGCCGCGATGAGCATCGGCACGCGACGTGTCCAGACCAGGCGCAGGAGGCCTGGGCGGTTGTTGAAGCTCCAGCGCAAGGCGGCGCCGGCACGATGCAGCGGACGGCGCAGCCCGACCTCGCGCGCGAGCAGCGCCTCGCGTGAGAAGCCGTTGAACCCCATGCGGAGGAGCAGGACCGCCATCACGGTCATGATCAGGGCAAAGCCCCAGAGGTACTCCGGACGGCCGAGCAGGATGAGGGCCGCCTCGACCTGGAGAACGACCGACATCGGCAGGATGATGAACGAGGCCATCACGTTGGCAGCGCGCATTGAGCGCGCATTGAGGCTGATGATCACGGCGCCAGAGACCATCGCGGCGACCTGGCAGACGGTCGACAGAGCCAGCGCGACAAGGATGTCGAGCGGGAAGTAGCCAAGGCCCGGGAAAACGATCAGACAGTAGACGAGCAGGCCGCCATAGCAGAGGGTCAGCGACACGGCGAGGACCGCAATGACCTTGCCCGCGTAGATCTCAGCTTCTTTTAGAGGCGTGGAGAGAAGGACCTCCAGCGTCGTGCGCTCTCTTTCACCGACGAACGCCTCCAGTGCCAGGACGAGTGAGAAGCTCGCGGGGATGAAGACCACGAAGAACGCGCCCACGAGCGAGAGACGGTTCACGACCGCGGTCCCACCGCCGAAGTAGGCAAGCCCGCGCACGCCTGCCGCCGAACCGATCGGAACCGCCAGCGTGAGCGCAACCATCGCAGCCAGCAGTCGCAGCTCGCTGATCGCGTCGCGCAGGTCGCGCTTGGCGACCAGTCCGGCCCGAGAGATGAAGCGGGAGGTGGCAGCCCTATCTTTGGAGCCCATGCGGCCCGATCCGGGCGTCACGGGACCCGGCCCTTCGGCTCGGACCACCTGGGTCTCCAAATCTTCGGGCTGGCACTCCCGCTCCATCTCTATGCCGATCGAGACTCGGCCAGCTCAATGTGGTTCCCGACAATCGCGAGGTAGATGTCCTGCAGCGTCGGCAGCTCGCGCATCTCCATATGCGTCTTCAAGCCGGAGCGCCGGCGCAGCTCCGCAAGCTCACCGATGTCGAGCGCCAGCCCGCCGGACATGATGCCGACCTGCCCGGCGAGGTTCTCCGCCTCCTCCATGCTGTGCGTGCAGATCACCAGCGCGCAGCCCTGCTTCTGGAGCCCTTTGAGATAGACCCACGCGCGGCGGGCGCTGTCCGGGTCGAGCGCGGACGTCGGCTCGTCCGCCAGGACCAGGCGCGGGCGGTGGAGCGTCGCGCGAATGAGGGCGACCTTCTGGCGCATGCCCTTGGAGAAGGTCCCAAGCCATCGATCGCCGGCCTCAGCCAGCTCGAAGAGATCCAGCAGCTCATCGATTCGCCGGCGTCGAAGCGCCGGCTCGAGATCGTAGATGGCCCCGAAGTGATCGAGGTACGAGCGGGCCGACATCCGCTCGTAAAGCCCAGGTACCTCGGGCATGAGGCCGACCTTCGCGCGAACGGCCGCTGGGTCCTCGGCTGCGTCGATGCCGTCTACGGTGACCGTGCCGGCGCTCGGCAGCAGCACGCCGGCCATGCAGCGCAGGGCGGTGGTCTTGCCCGCGCCGTTGCGCCCAAGCAGCACGAGGCACTGCCCCTCCTCGACCCGCACGCTCAGGTCTCGAAGCGCGAGCACGTCACCGTAGCGCTTGGCGAGGCCTACAACCTCTAGCACGCTACGGATTCTGACGGTCGGACCGCAGTTTTCAGTCGCGCGGAAGGTAGCGAGGCAGGTCGGCCAGCGATCTGAATCCCCTGGACTCGAGGAAGGAGGCGAGGCCGTCGTGAACCTCGGC
>DATHDR010000322.1:0-2144 GCA_035318965.1 Verrucomicrobiia bacterium
GGCGAACCGGATCCAGCGGCTGTTGTTGGCGACGAGCTCGTGTCCGTCCAGCACGTCCGCGAAGATCTCCGCGCAGAACGCGATGCCTGCTTGATCGCTTTCGCCCGGGTTCCATGACCGCTCTGAGGCATCCAGCTGGCCGCTTTTGATCCAACTCTCCTCTTCGAGCTCGACGATGAACGTGCTCATGGCGTCGCTGTATGGGTATGCATGGGCCTGGACGACACCAAACTCGGTCTCGGCGATGAAGAACTTGAACGCATCGAAGACCAGCGGCGTACCCAGCCACATGTAGCGTGCATGCCGGGCATCGAGCTGTGCCTGGAACACGTCCTGACGTGACTGGCGCGTGCTGCTGTTGACGCCGTCTGCCCCGACGACCAGGTCGTGCTGCGAGCGCAGAAGCTCAAGCGCCGGCGCCGGCTGGCGGTAGTGGATGGTCACGCCGAACTCCTCGCACCTTGCGCGCAAGGTCGCCAGCAACCGTTGGCGGCTGATCGCGGCGAAGCCATGCCCGCCCGAAGTCAGAACTTGCCCGCGGTAGTGGACGTCGATGTCATCCCAAACCGCAAAGTCATGAGACAGCCGTTCAAAGAAGGCGGCGTCGGCCTGCTCTATGCCGCCCAGCGTTTCGTCTGAGAAGACGACACCAAACCCGAAGGTGTCCTCGGCTGCGTTTCGCTCCCACACCTCGATCCGATGGCGTGGGTTGAGGAGCTTGACCAGAGTCGCCAGGTAGAGACCCGCCGGCCCGCCTCCGATGATCGCGATGTCGAGTGACGGAGTCGAGGGCGTCAGCTCCCTTCCCGGAGACGGAACCGCTGCAGCTTGCCAGTTGCCGTCCGGGGCAGGACGTCGGCGAACTCGACCACGCGTGGGTACTTGTAGGGGGCGATCTGGCTCTTGACGAAGTCCTGCAGCGTCTTCGCTGGCTCTGGCCCGAGCTCCGCTCCCGGGCGCAGCACCACGACAGCCTTGACGATCATCCCGCGATCCTCATCGGGCACTCCGATGACGGCCGTTTCGGCGACGCCGGGGTGACGGAGCAAGGCCTCCTCGACCTCTGGGCCGGCAATGTTGTAGCCGGAAGAGACGATCATGTCGTCGGCCCGCGCCTGGTAGTGAAAGTAGCCGTCCGCATCCTGAGCGTACACATCGCCCGTAATGTTCCAGCCGTCTCGGACGTAAGAGGCCTGGCGGTCACCGCGGAGGTAGCGACAGCCCGTCGGCCCCTTGACCGCCAGCCGGCCCAGCTCCCCAACCGGCACGGGGTGCCCGTCTGCGTCCTGCACCTCTCCCACGTAACCGGCAACTGCTCGTCCGGTGCTGCCGGGCCGAATCTCGTCGCCGGCTGCGGAGATGAAGATGTGAAGCATCTCCGTCGAGCCGATGCCGTCGATGAGCCGGATGCCACTTGCCTCGTGGACAGCGTCCCACGTCGCCTTCGGCAGCGTCTCGCCCGCTGACACGCATGCGCGCAATGAGGTGACGTTGGCAGCTCTCAGGTCAGGAATCATGGCGCGGTATGCGGTGGGCGCCGTCGCGAGCACCGTTATCCGATGGGCGTCGATGGCTGCGAGCAAAGCGGCCGGCGAAGGTTGCTCCAGCAGGTAGGTGGCGGCGCCCGCACGCAACGGGAAGACGACGGCCTGGCCGAGGCCGAACGTGAACGCCAGCGGAGGGCTTCCTGCGAACAGGTCGTCGCCTGTTGGGTGCAGCACATGCAACGAGAACGTGTCCGCAATCGCGAGGACGTCGCGATGGAAATGCATCGTCGCTTTGGGCTTCCCGGTGGTGCCCGACGTGAAGGCAAGCATGCAGACGTCATCGGCGGCGGTCGCCACGTTCTGGAGCTGAGCCGGCTTGTGCGCGGCAAGCTGCGTGAGGTCGTCCTGTTTGGAGCCGCCGTACAGCATGGTCGTCAAGCCTGGAATGGCTGCCGCGTCGAGGTCGGCGACGAAACGATGGTCGCAGACGGCAAGCGTGACCTCGGCGATATCGGTGACGGTGCGCAGCTCTCCCGCGCGCAGCAGCGGCATCGTCGTCACCGCGACCCCGCCTGCTTTGAGGACGCCGAACCATGCCGCGACCAGCCACGGGTTGTTGGGGCCACGCAGCAGCACACGGTTTCCAGGCACCAGGCC
>DATHDR010000323.1:0-3261 GCA_035318965.1 Verrucomicrobiia bacterium
CAAATCTGTTGAGCCAAGATGGTCTTGCCAGAACCAGGCGCACCGGCGATCACCGTCAGCGACCCGACCGGCAGTCCACCGCCGAGGACCACGTCGAGCCGCGGAACACCAGTTCTCAATCGCTGCAAGGTTGAATCTCCCCTTGGGTTAGCCGGCGTTGTGACGTCGCCTATGTATTTGAACGTTTGTGATCGCAGTGCCGCTCAATTGAGTGTCTCAGCCCTGGCGGACGCCGCCGCTTGCCGGGTGGTTCCCCGTTCAAGAAGCGAGGCCACGTTGTCCAGCAGGGTCGATTGAAGAAATGGCTTGCCCATGACGAGGTCGGCCTCCACGGCAGTAGCTTTTGCACGCGGGTTGGCGGTCACCGCAAGGATCAGCAGGCCAGCGGTCACAGGGTCGGCTCGCAGGTGCTCGATCAGTTCCCCGCCGTCCATCACCGGCATCATCATGTCCGTCACGATCAGGTCCGGCAGTGTGTCCTTGATGTGGATCAACGCGGCAACCCCGTGTTGAGCCTCGGTGACATGGTAGCCGGCGCGTTCGAAGATCAGCCTGAGCAGAAACCTCGTGCTCGGGTCATCGTCAACGACCAGGATCCTCTTGATCAACAAGCGGTCTCCGCAAAATCAACCCCAGGCGCAGCAGCAGACGGAAATATCGCACACGGACTCAGACAGCGTCAGGGCAAAAATTCTTGCGCGGACCGATCGAGTTTTATTGCGCCTCGCCGTGGTTGACGACCGGCACGGGCACCACGGTCGACGCTCTGGCATCGCTCCACCCCAGTCCAGTCGTCACCGATGCCCAGAACCAGTAGCTCTGGCCGTGGCTTCCGTGGAAGACGCCCGAACCGGCCACCGTATTGCCGCTCCACAGCCTCATCGTCCCGTCCTGCAGTACGACATACACGTTGAAGCGGTTGCCGCTGCCCGGGCTGGACCACGAGACGTCGATTGCGGTTGGGTCCTCCGCGTGCGAGGCCGCTGTGACCGAAACGCTTGGCATCGCGATGCTCGGGTACCGAGGGGAACCGGTGAGCCACAGGTCGCCGACGTCCTTTACCCATGGGTCCGGGTAGGAGCCCGACCATCCGTATGGGTCCACCGGCCCGCCGCCGTTCATCTTGTACACGCCCCAATGCAGATGTGGTCCAGTCGCGGTACCTGACATCCCGGAGGTTCCGATGACCTGGCCGCGTGAGACGTACTGCCCCTTGGAGTCGTAGATCTGCGACAGGTGCCCGTAGTAGGTGAGGAGCCCATTCCCGTGGTTGATCTCGATGGTTTGACCACTCAGGCACGTGTGGCAGTTGGGATCCAGCCAGTTGGCGAGCATGACGGTGCCGCTCGCGGAGGCTGCCACCGGCTCGTAGTAAAGACCGTAGTCGTAACCGTCGTGGCCGTCGTAGTACAGGTAGTCGTGCTGACCGGGCGTCTGCGCAAACCCGGCGTCAAATGTGGGATCGGCGCCTCCCACGGTCGCCGACACGGTCGTGCCGTCGTAGCGACACAGGCGGTTGTCGGTGCCGTAGTTCGGATAGCAGTGGTCGAACAGGGACGTGATGTAGTGGGGACCCATGAAGGGAAGGGTCAGGAAGGCGCCCGGCGATGGCGCAGAGCCGGTGTTGCCCGTCCCATCCTCGATCGGGCCGTAGCTCATCTGGCTGGGATAGAACCATCGCGTGTACTTCCCCGCCTTCTGGCCCGGAGGCTCCGCCTGAGACGCCTGCGCGGGGATGCCGAACAGGAATAACAAGAGGAAGGTGACGACAAAAACCAGTACCCGCATAGCCCTTGAAACGAGATTTCGGACTTTAGGTTGCGATCCCACCCGCCTTGCCGAGATTTTGGTTAAGTTTCGCAAATGACCCCCGCCGACGCTGGTGCTGGCGCCATTCTGAGCCAGGGACGAGCCGCTGTGTACGAAGAGCCGCTGGGCCCGGCAGGCGTTCGAATTCGCGAGCGGCCCAAGACCGATGCCGCGGCGGGCGCTGTCGCGGTGGCCATCAAAGCCGCCTCGGTCAACCACCTGGACCTGTGGCTGGCGCATGGAGCCCAGCGAATCACGCCTCCACGGGTGATCGCGGCCGACGGCGCCGGCGTCGTCCAGTCCAGCGGAGATCCGGCGTGGCGCCCGGGCGACGAGGTCGTCATCTTCCCCACCCTCTGCTGCTGGGAGTGCGAGTGGTGCCGTGCAGGGCAGAACGTGAGGTGCGCGCGCTTCGGAGTCCTGGGAGAGCACTCTGACGGCACCGCCTGCGAGCTGATCCACATCGACGCGCGAAACATCTTCCGCAAGCCGGCCGCCCTGTCCTGGACTGAGGCCGCGGCGTTTCCGCTCACCTTCTTGACTGCCTGGCGAATGCTCACCACCCGGGCCCAGCTGCGCGCCGACGAAACCGTGCTCGTCGTGGGCGCCGGCGCAGGGGTGGCGGTGGCGGCGATCAGCATCGCGAAGCATCTCGGCGCGCGAGTCCTGGCAACCAGCCGGTCGGAGGCGAAGCGTCAGCGCGCGCTCGGGCTCGGCGCCGAGGCTGTGTTCGATTCGTCGGATTTCAGCAAACCGGTGCGCCAGGCGACGGGCGACGGGGTCGACGTCGTGTTTGAGCACGTCGGCCCAGCGACGCTCGACGAGTCGATGCGGTCGCTTGCCATTGGCGGGCGAGTTGTCACGTGCGGCTCGACGTCGGGGGTCAAAGCAGAGATCACCATGCCGCGCCTTTTCTTCCGCCACGCCGGCCTGCTCGGCTCGACGATGGGCAACGTGGACGAGTTCGAGGCAGTGCTCAAAGCGATTGACGGCGGTCTGCGCCCAGTAGTCGACAGCGTCTATCCGTTGTCGGACGTAAGAGGCGCATTGGAGCGGCTCGATGCAGCGGAGCAGTTCGGCAAGGTCGTGCTGTCGGTTTCGGACGGTCAATAAGGAGAGCATCCGGCTATGAAAGGCTTCAAGGCATTCCTGCTGCGGGGCAACGTCGTGGACCTGGCGGTCGGCGTCGTCATCGGCATCGCCTTCGGCGCGGTGATCACGGCCTTTGTCAAAGACCTCGTGACCCCACTCGTCGCTGCGCTCTTTGGAAAGCCGGACTTCTCGAGCCTGACCTTCACCATCAACAACAGCAAGTTCCTCTACGGCGACTTCATCAACGCGGTCCTCGCCTTCGTGATCATCGGCGCGGTCATCTACTTCTTCGTCGTGGTGCCTTACACGGCACTCGTAGCGCGCGCGCGCAAGGAGCCGCCCGCCGACCCGACGACCAAG
>DATHDR010000324.1:0-3127 GCA_035318965.1 Verrucomicrobiia bacterium
CGTAGATGGCGGCCTCTGGGTGTGGTGCGCCATTGGCGTCGCCCTCGAGCGTGACTGTCGGCACATCGATTTCCTGCGCTTGGGCGAGCTTGCTCTCGAGCTCGCGAAATTGCGGCTCGCCTTCAGTCAGCCCGAGCCGCCAGCGGTAGTTGTGGATGACGACGTCGACGTGGTCGGGATTGTCGAAGGCTGCGGCGCTGCGATCGTAGATTGCGTCGTCGAAGTTCCAACGCGGCGAGGCGAGCTGCCAGATGAGCTTGTTGAACTCGTGAGTGTTCTCCTGGTACCCAAGCCTTCCGCGTTCGGTGGCGAAGTAGTACTGGTACCACCACTGATACTCCGCCCGCGGGAGCAGCGGATTCCTGCCGGCCGCCTGGCTGCCGATGAGGTATCCGCTCACCGACACCAGGCCCTTGCAGCGCTCCGGCCAGAGCGCCGCGATGATGTTTCCGGTCCGCGCTCCCCAGTCGAAGCCTCCGATGATCGCCTTCGGAATCTTCAGGGCGTCCATGAAAGCGATGGCATCTAGCGCGATAGCGCCCTGCTGGCCATTTCGCGTCGTGCCGGCGGAAAGAAACCGGGTCGTGCCGTAGCCGCGTACGTAAGGCACGATCACGCGGTAGCCCTTCGCTGCGAGCAGCGGCGCGACGTTGACGTAGCTGTGTATGTCGTAAGGCCAGCCGTGAAAGAGCAGCACGGGCTTGCCGCCGGTGGGTCCGACCTCGGCATATCCGACATTGAGGGCGCCAGCGTCGATCTGCTTGAGCGGCGGAAACTCCGTGGTCTTCGGGACGGCGATCATCGGGCCGCTCCGGCGCCCGCCGCCTCCAGGATCACGTCGGTCACTGCTGGTGGCTGCGAAACCATGATCAGGTGCGGCCCCTCGACCTCCACTATCTTCGCGCCCGCGCGCTGCGCCATCGAACCGCCGGCGATGTAAGTGGTGTCATCGGCGAGCACACAGAGCGGGTTGGCCGGCGCGACGACGGTGTGGCCCTGCAGCCGCACGATGATTCCGTTCCAGCTCGACGCATCGGCGAAGGCACCATGCACGAGGACGATAGGCAGCATCGTTACCCTCCAGGTCGTTTTGATCCGCGTGACAGTGCGGGCGATCGTTTGGCCCGCACTCTATCGGTCTCGGGTTAACGGAGCGATTTGAACGCCGCGCGGAGTTCCTGGGTGAAGAGCTCCGGCTCCTCCCAGGCAGCGAAGTGGCCGCCCTTGTCGACCTCGTGGAAGTAGATGACGTTCGGGTAGCTCGCCTCGACCCAGCTGCGCGGAGTCCGCCAGATCTCGCCGGGGAAGGTCGTGAAGGCGAACGGGATCGTCGGCGGCGGCAAAGGCTGCTGGCGAGCGGCCGGCGCGTCGGGTCCGTAGGCCTCCCAGTACGACCGGGCCGCGGTGGCGCCGGTGCTGGTCAGCCAGTAGAGCGTGATGTTGTCGAGGATGTGGTCGCGCGTGAGGTTGCCCGAGGGCTGCCCCTCGACGAAGGCGCGAGCGATCTTGTAGTAGGCATCGGTGTCGTGGTCGGCCATCCAGGCGGCCAGAGCGACAGGGGAGTCGAGCAGGGCGTAGCCGATCGTCTCCGGACGGGTGGCCATCTCGATGAAGTAGCCCTCCCCGGACTTCTGGAAGGTGGCGATCTGCGCGGCCGCAGCGCGTTCCTCGTCGGTGTCCGTCGGCATGGTGCCGCTCAGAGCAGGCACGAGCAGATTCGTGTGGATGCCGATTAGCCCCTCGGGTGCCTGGCGGCCCATTGCGTCGGTGACGCCGGCGCCCACATCCCCGCCTTGGGCGACGTACCTGGTGTATCCGAGGCGGTTCATAAGCTCTGCCCAGGCCCGTGCGGTCCGACCCAGGTCCCAGCCTACCTCGATCGGCTCGCCCGAGAACCCGTACCCGGGCAGGGAGGGCAGCACGAGGTGGAAGGCATCCTCAGCGCGGCCTCCGTGAGCGGTCGGGTCGGTTAGCGGCCCGATGGTCTCGAGCAGCTCGATGACCGAGCCGGGCCAGCCGTGCGTCATGATCAGCGGCATCGCGTTCTTGTGCCGCGACTTCACGTGGATGAAGTGGACGTCGATCCCGTCGATCTCGGTCTTGAACTGCGGCGTCGCGTTCAGTTTCGCCTCGCATTTGCGCCAGTCGTAATCGGTCGTCCAGTAGCGGGCGAGCGCCTGGATCGTCGCCAGCTGCGCGCCCTGCGACCGATCCGTGACCAGCTCCTTGGTGGGCCAGCGTGTCGCGGCGATACGCCGGCGAAGATCGCTCAGTTGCTCTTCGGAAACATCGACGGTGAAGGGTCGGATTGAGACATCTACCGCGGTTCTGGCAGGCAACGATTTCATCTCCTCGATCAGGTGATGAGCCGGGCGCTCATCGGCTTTGTCGTCAGCCGCTATGCCAACGTGAAAGAGCGTGATGCGCACGCAGATCTCTCTCCCACGACCCGTCCCCGAAACAGTTCGATCTCAACGTAGCCCTTTCGTGATGGGTGTCAAGCGTTTCGCATCACTCAACCTCCTGATCACGCAACGACCTGAAGGCAGCGCGCAGCTCCTGACTGAAGATCTCCGGCTGTTCCCACGCGGCGAAGTGGCCGCCCTTATCAGCCTCGTGCCAGTAGATGAGGTTGCCGAAGGCACGCTCCCCCCAAACGGTACAGCCGGTCTGTCGAAACTACTACACGATTACTACACGTGACAGCGCCGCTGTCATGTTGGCACGTGTTGGCGGTGCGACTTCAAATTCAAAATCTGGTCGGGGGCCCGGGATTTGAACCCGGGGCCTCACGGTCCCGAAATGTAGGCGGTTTCATCCACCGAGATCGATTTCGCGCCTTTTGAATTCATTTCAGCGAGCGAGCCGCTGGTTTCGGGCCAGTTTCAGCTACTTGAGCCGCACGAATTACTACATGAACTACTACATAGCAAGGCAGAGCGAGGAGACTTTCATACAGGAAGGGGGACTTGAGCTTAAGTCTGCTCCTCTCCACTACCCCGGCGAGGTGCGCTACCGCGCCGGAGCGCGTGTAGCGGCCAAGCAGAGGAGAGCCAGCACTACTGCCGATGGACCGAGGAAGAATCGCTCGCCGACTGTGGGAGAAGCGAAGTTGGCGAGCGCGCTG
>DATHDR010000325.1:0-2446 GCA_035318965.1 Verrucomicrobiia bacterium
CCATGCGGGCGCTCGTCTCGGTGGCGAGGAGGCCCGCGAGCGTGGTCTTGCCGCTGCCGGGCGGACCCCACAGCACCACGCTCGGGAGGTGGCCGGACTGCGTCAGCTGCCTCAAGACCTCGACCACGCGGCGCTGCCCCACGAGGTCCTCGAACTTCTTCGGCCGCAGCCTCGTCGCGAGCGGGGCGTTCGGCTCCGGGGCGGCGGGAACCTGGAAAAGCTCCCCCTGGCCTGCCATATACGAATTCTGACTCCCGTGTGTTCTGCGGGCGCCGATCGGGGGCGGGTTGCCTAGAATGCCGCCCATGGCGTCCTGCTGGTACTGCAATTCCGAGCTGCTTGACACCTCCCAGTACTGCCCGACGTGCGGTCACAGCCAGAGCGATCGCTCCTCCAGCCCTCTTTTCGGGGTCGTCGACCCGACCACTGGCATCTGGAACTCGAAGTTCATCAACGCCCTGGTCGGCCAGGAGGCCAACCGGGCGGTGCGCTACCATCGCCCTCTTTCCTTGCTGGTGATCGAGCTCGACCATGCCGAGCACATGCACAAGGAGCTCGAGCAGATCCAGGTCGAGGGCTTGCTGCGCGAGATGTCCGAGCGTCTCGGGCACGCGATCCGAGATACCGATACGGTTGGCTTCCTGGACGCCGACGGGCCGCCGCACTTCGCGATCGTTCTGCCCGAGACCGACGAGCAGGGCGCCACGCTGGCGGCCGACAAGATCCGGCGCTCGATCGCCTCCCACGACTTCTCGACGACGGGCAGTTGGAGGCGCATCACCGTGAGCTGCGGCGCTGCCACGATTGCGGTGCAGGCCCGAAGCGACTTGGAAGCCGGCCTCATCGGCAACAAGCGCGAATACACCGGCAACCTTCTGCGTGAGGCCTACCAGGCGCTCGAGACCGGCCGATCGGCCGGAACCAACCGAACCTCGGTCGGCGCATACCGCAGCTAAGACCCGTCACTCTTTAGTGATGCGTTCTCGTCTCTACCTGATCCGCCATGCCGACGTGGAGAATCCGAACAAAGTCCTGTACGGACACCTCGACGGCTTTCAGCTGAGCGCCCTGGGTCGCGCCCAGGCGGCGGCGCTGGGCGACCGGCTCCGGTCCGAGGACCTGAGCCTGATCGTGAGCAGCCCCTTGGCCCGCGCGGTTGAGACGGCGCGGCTTATCAACGAGAGACTGGACCGGCCCGCAGTCCTCGAGACGGACCCCGAGCTGCGCGAGGCTGACTTCAGCCGCTACCTCCAGGGCTTGCCCTACTGGCAGGTGCCGCTGCGGCGGCCGCTTTGGTTCGTGCACAAAGCGCGGCGCGGGCTCGTCCCCGGCGATGAGTCGATCGACAGGCTAGGCGGCCGGGTCCTCGATGTGGCCCGGCGCCTGGGCCGCGAGCACCCAGGTCAGACGATGGCCGTCGTCAGCCACGCCGACCCACTCAACGCGGCCTGGATCCTCCTCGACGGGCGCCCGCACAACGAGCGTGAGATGTATCGCAAGTCGATCGACAAGGCGGGCATGCTGCGCCTGGAGATGGAGGGTGAGACGCCGGTGTCCTGGGAGTATTTGCCGCCGCCCGAGGTGGCCAAGCCGGCGAGCGCAGCAGCCTGAGCGTGCCGGAGACACGTTTCCCCGACGGGTTCCTGTGGGGCACCTCCAGCGCCGCACACCAGGTTGAAGGTGACAATCGGAACTGCGATTGGTGGGAGTTCGAGCAGCAGCCGGGTCGCATCGCGAACGGGGATACATCGGAGATCGCGTGCGACCACTACCACAGGTATCGCGAGGATTTCTCCCTGCTGCGTGAGCTCAATCAAAACGCACATCGCCTCTCCATCGAGTGGTCGCGCATCGAGCCCGTCGAGGGCGAGTTCGACGCGCGCCAGATCCGTCACTATCGCGATGTGCTGGGTGAGCTGCGCGAGCAGGGAATCCAGCCGATGCTCACCCTCCATCACTTCACAAGCCCGCTCTGGTTCACGCGGAAAGGGGGATGGCGCGCATCGGGATCACCGCGGGCGTTTCTTCCGTTCGTGCGTCGCGTGGTCGACGAGCTGGGAGACCTCGTGTCGATGTGGTGCACGATCAACGAGCCCAGCATTTACGCGGTCCAGGGGTGGCTCAATGGCGAGTTTCCGCCGGGCCACCAGGGCGACATCGCGGCCGTGTACACGGTGGCCCGCAACATGCGTCGCGCGCACGATCTCGCGTACGAGGCGATCAAGCGGCGGTGGCCTGATTCCCCGGCGGGCCTGTCGCATCACAAGTTCCTCTTCATGCCGGCGACGCCGAAACGCCGGGATCGATGGGCGGCGAAGGCAGCGCAGCTGGTGATGGACAGCTGGCCTGTTGCTCCAGGGCGGCTGCGAAGGATCGTCGAGGCTCCTTCGGATTACATCGGTATCGCGCACTACCACGTGCAGTACACCGCGTTCGATCCACGGCG
>DATHDR010000326.1:0-4536 GCA_035318965.1 Verrucomicrobiia bacterium
TGGGAGCCGGGTGGCGAGTTGAGGAACCGGGCGAAATCGCGTTGGAACCGCCGCTCGAAGGAGTGGCTTCGCGGCAGAACTGTTGCGGGGCTTGCGGATGATCCGCCACACCCCGCGGTAACGGCATTCACAGCGCGGCAGCGATTGCCTCGTGTTGTCGCACTGGGGTCGCGGCGGTACGCCGGATCGTCAGCGTGACGCTCGCGACGACGACCCACGCGAGCCAGAACAACTCAATCGGATTGAAACCCTTAGTGGCGAACACCGCGGCGGACACGACAAGCGCTACTGCAAGCACCCCGGCGGTTGCGGCCAGCCACCGTGGGATAGCTTCGCTCACGAGTCCACCAATTGCAACCGCAGAAAGCAGCAGAGCCTGCGTGAACAGCGTGATCTCAAAGGCGTAACCGTTCATCTGCATCATCGCGCGCGCTACGGCGGGATCGGTCGCCTGCCCCGCGCTGTACAGGGCGAAGAAAGCCGGGAAGCTCCCGAGCTTGATCGCCACGGTGAGGATGCCACCGACAAGAACGACAACTGCCGCCTCCTTGCCGGACTCCCGGTGGCCGAGTGCCGTATACAAGGCGACTGCGAAGATCGCCAGCAGCAAGAGTGCAAGCATTTCGGCCAAGCCGGCAAACGGACCAGCCTGATGTGTTGCAGCGTAGGCGGCAATCGCCTGACCGGACGAGTTGGACGTCGGCGCGTTATCGTCGCCGCTTCCGGATGCGACAAGGGCGATGATCACGTAGAGCAGCCCACATGCGGCTGGGAAACGGGATAACCAATTTCGAGTCATCAACGACACCTCCGGTTTGATGCGTTGATCCTCTCGCCAGGCCCGCCCGGGGTCGTCAGCCAAAGCGTTGAATTCGCAATACGGCGAAGGGCGTAGGCGCAGTGGCTCTCATCCAGGCGGCGTAGATCGCCTCATCGTCCGGGTTGATGCCAAACCGCTGCCACAAGCCTAGATTTGGCAGCGCAACATGACCCGTTTCTGGCGCTTGTACAAGATCGACCTGGCCGTCGCCGCCGTCTTCACAGCCATAACGCAGTACGAAATCTGGATCGGTCCGTCACCGATTCTCAACGAACCCGTCGTCGGCAGTCGGCCATTCCTCTCTTTGGTGGCCCTGGGCTTCACCGTGCCCCTGGCATTCGCACGCGCGCTACCGATTCCTGCACTGGTGATCGTGATGGCGCAATGGGCGCTACCGCATGCACCCGGCGTTTCACTGAATCTCTTCGCGATCTTTCTGGCAGTCGTCTTGGTCGTCTACCTGGCCGCGACGAGCACATCGGGCCGATCGGCGATCGTGGCGGCGGCGATCGTCGTCCTTGCCCAGATCGGCGCTGACTTCCCGGAGCTGAGGCGGGGTGATCTCTCGGCGCACTTCGGCGAGTGGGTCTTTTTCGCCCTGGCCTGGGTGCTGGGAAAGACAGTCCGGTTCAGCAGGATGCGTGGCGACCGTCTGGCTCTCCAAACAATCGAGTTGGAGCGGAGGCGTGATTCCGATGTGCAGGAGGCCCTGGTGGACGAAAGGGCACGGATCGCGCGCGAGCTGCACGACGTCGTGGCTCACAGCGTAAGCCTGATGGTGTTGCAGGCAGGCGCCGCCCGCCAGGCGCTGGACTGGCAGCCCGCACGCGCCCGCCAGCCCCTGCTCGCAATCGAGGCCACTGGACGTGAGGCGATGGGCGAGCTGCGGCGAATGCTCACAGTCCTCAGAGGCCACGGCGAGGTGGATGAGCTGGCCCCACAGCCGAGCCTTCGCCACCTGGATGTCCTGCTCGGCCAGATGCAGGCTGCCGGCATGCCGGTCCGGCTGGCGGTCGACGGGTCGGTCGACGACCTACCCAAGGGCGTTGATCTGTCGGCCTACAGGATCATCCAGGAGGCGCTGACCAACTCTCTCAAGCACTCCTCGCACTCGGCGGTGGACGTCTTGGTCCGGCGCATCGAGGACGCGATCGAGGTTGAGGTGCAGGACGCCGGACCCGCACTCAACGGCCATGAGCCGGGGGTCGGGCACGGGCTGATCGGAATGCGTGAGCGAGCGGCCCTCTACGGTGGAAAGCTCGAGGCGGGACCACGCAGCGACGGTGGGTTCGATGTCAAGGCCACGCTTCCGCTCGACGCCGGATGAGCATCCGGGTCTTGATCGCGGACGATCAGGCGATGGTCCGCGCCGGCCTTCGGCTCATCCTCGAGAGCCAGCCCGACATGGAGGTGGTCGCGGAGGCCGCCGACGGCGAGGAAGCGGTCGCTGCTGCCGTGCGGCACTCACCGGACGTGGTGCTGATGGACGTTCGCATGCCGCGCATGGATGGGATCGAAGCGACGCGGCGGCTCACAACCGAGCGTTCCGCGAGGGTGCTCGTGCTGACCACATTCGACGTGGACGAATACGTGTTCAAGGCGTTGCAGGCGGGAGCCTCCGGGTTCCTGCTCAAGGAGTCTTCACCCGAACAGCTGATCTCGGCAATCCAACTGGTCGCTGGTGGGGACGCTCTCGTGATGCCCGCGCGCACCCGCCGGCTGATTGAGGCCCACTACCGGCCTTCCGGCGTGGTGCGACCGGCGGCGATCGGGTCGTTGACGTCGCGTGAAGCGGAGGTGCTGATCGAAGTTGCCGGCGGCCTGGACAACGGGGCGATCAGCGAGAAGCTGCACGTCAGCGAGGCGACCGTAAGAACCCATGTGACCCACATCCTGAGCAAGCTCGAAGCTCGGTCCAGGGTCCAGGCCGTGGTGATGGCCTACGAGTCCGGCCTGGTGGTTCCAGCCTCGCGCGCTTAGATAACAGGTCGAGCCACGCCCACGTAGTTGGTTGGCGCGGGGCGACTTGAGTCAGAGTTACAAAGGCAAGCCGTGGGACTGGTCAAACTCAAGGTTCCGACCGGCCACCTAGGGTTGGCCTGGCGCGCCGGACCCGAGCTTCCGATCGTGAGCAGCCACCGCCACGCGGAACTCGAGCTGAACCTCGTTCTCCGTGGGGCTGCTACTTATCTCTTCGCCGGCCGTCGAGATCGCCTCGTCCGGCGTTCGCTTGTCTGGCTCTGGCCGACGCAGGACCATATCCTCACCGATCGCTCGCCCGACTTCGACACCTGGGTTACGGTGTTTCGTCCAGCGCTGTCGCGCAAGCACCGGCAACTCACGGCACGAACCTCTTTGTACAGCCGCCGTCTGTCGGAACGCGATGCAGATTGGCTGCATAGGCTGTTGGTCGCGGTGACCCGCGCGGAAACCCCCACTGAGCACAATGCCGGCCTTGAGTTCGCCTTGCTCCAGGCCTGGCACCTTTACATCGATGCTGAGACGTCGCTTCTTCAAGAAGTGCATCCAGCCGTGGAGCGCGCCGCGATGCAACTTCGGGACGATCTGGACATGGATTCCTTCGAACAGCTGGCCGCGGCCTGCGGCCTCAGTCGATCTCGATTGGGAAGGGTATTCAAGTCGCAGATGGGGGTTTCGCTCCAGGAGTACCGCAGCCAGCTGCGCTTGGAGCGATTCCTTCAAATCCATGGAAAGGGCGCCCGCCGCAGCGTCACGCAGTCGCTGCACGATGCGGGGTTTGGCAGCCACGCCCAGTTCTACCGCGCTTTCCGCGCGGCGTTCGGAACCAGCCCCAACCGGTACCTGCGAGGTGAAGCATCGCCGGGCGAGAGAATTCCGCCGCCTCATGAGAGGCGGTACCCAAGCGCCGAACGCTAGCGTCGGGCTATCCGTTCCAGATTAGGAGGAAGCGTTGGCACTCACGATCACCGCGCAGCAGCAACAGCAGTTTCAAGAAGAGGGTTGCTTCATTCTCGAGCGGGTAATCGGGGAGGCCGATTTGACTGTACTTCGCGACGAGCTTGATCAATTCATCGCCAAGACGGAGGCGGCCATGGATGCCTCCGGCACCGACGAATTCGGCCTGAATCGCCGCAGCCAGCGCTACTTCATCGGCAATCGCCACGCCGAGGCCGAGGGTCGCCTCGACGCGTTTCTGTTCGGTGATGCTGTGGCCGATATCTGCAAGGCCACGATTGGCGACGACGCTTACCTCTTCGTTGAGCAGTTCGTTGTGAAGATGGCCGAGGTTGGACTGAAATTCGCCTGGCATCAGGACTCGGGCTATGTCAAATACAACATGCCCAGTTACACGCGGACCTACGTAACCCTTTGGTGCGCGTTAGACGACATGTCGGAGGAGAACGGAACCATCTCGGTGCTGCCCTTCTCTCGCGCAGGCACGCGCGAAGTGATCGATCATGTCAAGGATCCGGAGCTCAACGATCTCATTGGATATTTCGGCGACGACCCAGGCGATCTGGTGATCGTGCCCGCGGGCAGCATTGCTGTGTTTTCGTCGGCGCTGCTGCACCGGAGCGGCCCCAACCGCACTTCACGCCCGCGGCGCAGCTACGTCGTCCAGTACTCGCCCGAGCCGATCCTCAAGCCGGACGGGACTGTTTTCGAATTGGCCGAGCCCCTGCTGCTCGGCGGTCAAAGGGTTGGGCGGACAGCTGCGACTAGACCGGCCTGAG
>DATHDR010000327.1:0-4310 GCA_035318965.1 Verrucomicrobiia bacterium
GTCCCCATTAACCAGGCTCCTGGATCCGAACGAGCGCGAGGTCAAGCGCCACCTCGCGGTGGCGAACGCGATCAGCGCTCTCGAACCTGAGCTCAAAGCGCTCGACGGCGGCGCCCTGCGGGCGCGCTCGGACGAGCTGCGCGAGCGCGCGAGGGCGGAAGACGCCGACCTCGATGACCTCCTGATCGAGGCTTTCGCCCTCTGTCGTGAGGCCAGCCGGCGCACGATCGGGCTTCGGCACTTCGACGTGCAGCTGGTCGGAGGCATCGTCCTGCACCAGGGAAAGATCGCCGAGATGAAGACCGGCGAAGGCAAGACGCTCGTGGCCAGCCTGTCCCTGTACCTCAATGCGCTGGCCGGCAAAGGGGTCCACCTGGTAACGGTCAACGACTACCTCGCCCGGCGCGACGCGGGCTGGATGGCGCCCATCTACCACCTCCTTGGCTTGAGCGTGGGGGTGAACGTCGGCTCCGCGGCCACCTATCTGTACGACCCGGACTTCCTCGACGAGACGCATCCCGACTCTCGGCTGCAGCACCTGCGGCCTGTCACCAAGCGCGAGGCCTATCTGGCGGACATCACGTACTGCACGAACTCCGAGCTGGCTTTCGACTACCTGCGCGACAACATGGCCCGCGACCTGGCGCAATGCAGCCAGCGCGATTTGAACTACGCCATCGTCGACGAGGTGGACTCGATCCTCATCGACGAGGCGCGCACGCCTCACATCATCTCCGGCCAGTCCGAGGAATCCACCGAGAAGTACTACGAGTACGCGCGCTGGGCAGGTCGCCTGTCCGAAGGCGACGACTACGAGGTCGACCTCAAGCACAAGTCCGCGTCGCTGACCGAGGCGGGCATCGCGAAGATGGAGCGCTGGACCGGCATCCGCAACATCTACGACCTCGAAAACGTGATCGAGGCGCACCAGATCAACCAGGCGCTCAAGGCCAAGGCCCTGTTCTTGCGCGACAGGGACTACCTCGTGAAGGACGGTGAGGTGATCATCGTCGACGAGTTCACCGGTCGCACCATGCAGGGCCGCCGCTGGTCAGACGGCCTGCACCAGGCGGTCGAAGCCAAAGAGGGCGTCAAGGTCCAGCAGGAGCAGAAAACGATCGCGACGATCACCGTGCAGAACTACTTCCGCCAGTACAAGAAGCTCGCCGGCATGACCGGTACTGCTCTGACAGAGGCCGAGGAGTTCCACAAGATCTACGGCCTGGATGTGGTCGTCATCCCGACTCACCGGGCGATGGTGCGCACCGACAGCCCCGACGTGATTTACAAAACCGAGCAGTCGAAGTTCGAAGCGGTGATCGACGAGATCGTCGAGATGAACAAAGAGAGACGTCCGGTGCTCGTTGGCACCGTGTCGGTCGAGAAGTCTGAGCGTCTGGCGCGCATGCTTGAAAAGCGCGGCGTCAAGCACAACGTGCTCAACGCCAAGCAGCACGAGCGAGAGGCCGGCATCATCGCCGAGGCCGGCCAGCCCGCCGCGGTCACGATAGCGACCAACATGGCCGGGCGAGGCACCGACATCGTGCTCGGCCTGGGCGTGACGGACGTGGGCGGCTTGCACATCATCGGCACCGAGCGGCACGAAAGCCGGCGCATCGACAACCAGCTTCGCGGACGTGCCGGCCGCCAGGGCGACCCGGGATCGAGCAAGTTCTTCATCTCGCTGGAAGACGACCTGATGAAGATCTTCGGTCCAGCAGCCGACCGCATCGGAAGGTTGATGGACACCCTCGAGGTCGAGCCGATCGAGCATCCCTGGGTGGCGCGTTCGATCGCGGGCGCCCAGAAGAAGGTCGAGGGCATGCACTTCGATGCCCGCAAGCACGTGGTCGAGTACGACGACGTGATGAACAAGCAGCGCCAGATCGTCTATGAAGAGCGGCGCAAGGTGCTCGAGGGCGCCGATGCGCGAACGAACATCCTCGGCTACGCGAAAGACATCATCGCCAAAGGCGTCGAGCAGCACTGCGAGAGCCGGCACCCGGAAAACTGGGACCTCGACGGCCTGATCAAGTACTTGAACGCGTACCTCCCGATCGCGCCCGACTCGCAGATCCCAGATGAGGCGCTGCACAACGGGCCGGAAGGCCTGGTCGAGCATCTCTATGAGGCGGCGGTCGACACCTATGACAAGAAGGTCGAGGAGGTCGGCACCGACCTGATGCCGCTGGTCGAGCGTGACGTGATGCTGCGCACCATCGATTGGCAGTGGATGGAGTACCTGACCCAGATGGAGCATTTCCGCGAAGGGATCGGGCTCCGGGCATATGGCCAACGTGATCCGCTCGTCGAATACAAGAACGAAGCCTTCGAGATGTTCAACGAGCTGCGCGAGCGAATCCAGGCGTCGATCGTGGCCCGCATCTTCAGGGTCCAGGTCCAGCGCAACGCGCCGACGCCACCCCCGACGCCACTCGTGCGACAGGTCTTCGAGAGCGGACCGAGCGAGCCCGATGGATCCGGGTCGAACGGCGCTCCGAAAAAGCCGCGCACTGCTGTACCTGCGGGGAACGCCGCCGTGCCGGCTGGTGCGGCGGCCGGCGCGTCCTCGCCCGGTAAGATCGGTCGCAACGACCCGTGCTGGTGCGGGTCAGGAAAGAAATTCAAGAGGTGTCATGGACGCTGAGCTGAACCCTAAAGAGCTACTCGAGCGGATCCTTCAGCTGAAGGAGCACCTTTGACCTTCCAGCGAAGGCCAAGCGTGCCGACGAGCTCGAGGCAAAGATGGTTCAGCCCGGCGTGTGGGACGAGCCTGCCCGCGCCGGGCAGATGGCGCGTGAGGCTGCCGAACTCCGCCAGCTGATCGCGACCTGGGACCGCCTCGAAAAGCGTGCCCGCGATCTGATCGAGCTCGACCAGCTCGCCGACGGCGACCCTGAGCTGGAACAACAGCTGGCCGAGGAGAAGGCCGCGATCGCGAATGAGCTGCGCTCACGCGAGCTGGACCTGCTGTTCACCGACCCGTATGCAAACCACAACGCCGTGGTGACCCTATCGGTTGGACAGGGCGGGGTCGAGGCGCAGGACTGGGTGGAGATGCTGATGCGCATGTACCTCAAGTGGGCCGAACGCAAAGGCTTCGAGACCGAGATCCTCGAGACATCGCCGGGTGAGGAGGCTGGGCTCAAGAGCGCGACCTTCATCGTGCGCGGTCCCCGCGCGTACGGCCTCCTGCGGTCCGAGCACGGCGTGCACAGGTTGGTGCGCATCTCGCCTTTCGACCAGAACCACCGCCGGCACACGTCCTTCGCGCTGGTCGAGGTCATGCCCGAGCTCGAGAGTTCAGACGAGAGCGCGGTCGTGATCAACCCGCAGGACCTGCGCATCGACACGTACCGGTCCACCGGCGCGGGCGGCCAGCACGTCAACAAGACCGACTCGGCGGTCCGCATCACGCACCTGCCCACGGGGATCGTCGTCACGTGTCAGAACGAGCGCTCGCAGATGAAGAACCGCGAGATGGCGATGAAGGTCCTGAAGGCGCGCCTTTTCCAGCGCCAGCAGCAGGAGAGCGCGGCGCAGCTCGACCAGATCCGGGGACAGATCATGCCGGCGGAGTTCGGATCCCAGATCCGGAATTACGTGCTGCAGCCCTACACCCTGGTCAAGGATGTCCGGACCGGGCTCGAGGTGGGAAACGCCCAGGCGGTTCTGGATGGTGACATCGACCCCTTCATCGAGGCCTGGCTGCGGTGGCGGCTGGGACAACAGAACGGAGCTGCTCAGCAGCCCAGCGCAAGCAAGTCCGAACGCCCCCGTTAAATACATGTTTGTCTCTCTGGGAAGGGGTTGGACTCCGTGGGGGCATCGGGTATACTGCCCGCGACCTAGCCACACGCGCCCTCGGGCGCGGAACGTCAAAGCAAAAAACGCACTTTATGGTTCTAACACCAGATTTCGATACACGGCCGGTAATCAGCTTCCAGCACGTCTGGAAGACTTATCCCACCGGGACTGAAGCCCTCCGCGACGTCAATCTCGTCGTGCCCGAAGGAGACTTCGTATTCCTCGTCGGGCCTTCGGGAGCGGGCAAATCCACCCTCGTTCGGCTTCTCATCCGGGAAGAGAAACCCACCAAGGGCAAGATCTTCGTCGACGGAGTCGAGCTCGGCCGCATGAAGCGCCGCCAGCTCCCGCACTACCGCCGCAAAGTCGGCCTCGTATTCCAGGACTTCAAGCTCCTCCCGAACCTGACGGTCTACGAAAACGTGGCCTTCGCTCTCCGCGTGCATGGTGAGGCCGAGACTACGATCCAGGGGCGCGTGGCGGAGGCGCTCGACACGGTCAGC
>DATHDR010000328.1:0-9325 GCA_035318965.1 Verrucomicrobiia bacterium
GAAGGGAGCTCTCGGAGGTCGCGGCATGGCGGTCACCGGTTGGGTGCTTGGCGCCGTGGCGATGGCCATTGGTTCGGCCGTTACCCTGGTCTGGCTGGTGGTGGTGCTGGTCGCCTTCTCTCAATCCAGCGCCGTCGAATAGCGACCCCGCGTGGACCGCATCACCGACGCCTTCACCTGGCCGGCTCGCGACCCGCAGTGGCTGACCAAGATCCTGATCATCGGCCTCATCTTGCTGATCCCCATCGCGGGCGCGATCAACGGCATCGGCTGGATGCTGGCGACCCTCGACCGCCTGCGCGCCGGCGACGAGGCGCTCGCCCCCGCGAACCTCAGCTACATCGGGCGCGGCTTTCGTCTGTTCGTGGTCAATCTTGTCTACGGCCTGGCCATCGTGCTCGTGGCGGCTGCGATCTATGTCCCGGCGTTGTTGATCGCCTCCAGCCAGTCGCAGGGTTCGGCCAATCCCGCTCTGGTCTCGCTCGCGATCGTGCTGAGCCTGCTGGCGTTCAGCGTCGCGACCCTTGGGACTCTGGCTTTGAACTTCGCCCTGCCTTCGATCGTGCTGGCTACAGATCGCGACGGAATTCGAGGGGGACTGCGTGTTTCAGCCGTGCTGCGACGATCTCGCATCAACGTCGCCAACACCCTGATCGCCGGCCTTATGCTGATCGCAGCCGGCTTCGTCGGGTCCCTGGGCATCGTCCTGTGCGGTATTGGAGTCCTTTTCACATTGGCGTATGCGCTTGCGATGCAGGCGTGGATCATCCGCTGTTTTGAGCTCGGGACAGCCGCCGTGAAGGCGGCGTAAGGAGGAAATCCGATGTCAGATTTGCCCCCGCCGCCGCCACCCCCGGGTGGAGGTTACCCGCCGGCCCCGCCTTCGGGAGGGGGCGCCATGCCACCGCCCCCGCCACCCCCGCCTCCGGGTGGAGGCTCGATGCCGCCGCCGCCTCCTCCGGGTGGGGGGTACGTGCCGCCTCCTCCAGGCGGATACGCTCCGGCGGCCGCCGGTTACGCCGCGCCGCGCACCGACGGACTGGCCATCGCGTCGCTCATCCTCGGGATCCTTTCCCTGGTTTGCACCGTGGCGTGCCTGGGCGTCATCCTCGGCCCTACAGCGGCCATCATGGGATTCATCTCCCGCCAGCGCATCGCCTCCAGCGGAGGCACGGTGGGAGGAGGAACGCTGGCCACGGTCGGCCTCGTGCTCGGCATCATCGGATTCATCGCGAGCGTGGGCTGGTTCTTCCTGCTGATCTCGGGTGCGATCAGCTCGTCATCGAACAGCACGCCGTCGCCCTGACGTAACCAGTCCGCCCTGCTCATCGTTTCTTAAGGCCTGGACGATAGAATCCCCGTGCGCATGCTCAGGGCCAGGCCTAGGGCCAGGCGATCTCGCTACAACGTCTCCTACCGCCTGACCCGTTCGGTCCCAGCGGTGATTGCTGGCGCCCTCCTGCTTGTCGTGCTGGCTGCGGCGACGCTCACATACAAACGATTCGACGACTTCATCGCCGCCACGACGGGCCATCACCTCAACCCGATCGGAGAGGTCGTCCAGGCGGTCGAGCCTGCGCAGGGCACCATCGCCTACAAGCTCAATCATGGGCAGAAGGTCAACATCCTGTTGCTCGGCATGGGGGGCGAGCAGAACGACGCCCCATACCTGACCGACTCGATCATGGCCGCGAGCATCGACCCGACGACCGGCCGCGTGATGCTCATGTCGATCCCCCGCGATCTTGTCGTGCACATGAATCTGCAGACCCCATCGAGTCGGGTCTGGACCAACAAGATCAACGCGGCCTATGAGGTGCCGTACACCAGCATCATCTGCTGCGTCGATCCGCAATACAGCGGACGCGATGCTGGTGGCAAGGCGGCGGAGCACGAGGTGGGCAAGGTGACCGGGCTCACGTTCGACAAGTACATCGCGGTCGACTTCGTGGCCTTTCGCGACATCGTCAACGCCCTGGGTGGAGTCGACGTCTGCCTCTCGACCAACCTCGACGACTACGAATATCCGAACTACAACAACGGCTACATCCGTGGTGGCATCCACTACAAGGCGGGCTGCCAGCATCTGAACGGCGAGCAGGCGCTGCAGGTCGCGCGCTCGCGACACGCGCAGCAGCCTCAGCAGTCATCTGACTTCGGCCGCGCGCGACGGCAGCAGGACATCATGCAGGCGATCAAGAAGAAGGCGACGACGGTGAACGGTTTCTCGAAAGCGCCACAGCTGCTCGATGCACTGCAGAAGAACATCCACACCGATATGTCGCTTTCGGACATGAAGGCGATCTACGACTGGGGCAAGAACCTCCCCGACAGCTCGATCATCCGGGTCGCGTTGACCGGACCTTCGGCGGTGGGAACTGGAAACCTGCTCGACTCCTACAACTGCGGCATGGGACCGAATGTGTCGCAGCTGTGCCCCGACGACGACAGCTACAACATGATCCGCAAGTACGTCGCATCGATCTTCATCGACCCGAAGACGCTCGGCGAGAAGGCGCCGGTCCAGTTCGTCAACGGTGCGAACAACTTTGCCGGGCTTGATTCGCGAGTGACGTCGATGTTCGACCCGACGGGCCTGCAGCTCGCGGACCCGGTTGCGCACAAAGCTTCAGCGCAGACCGTGATCCTCGACTACTCGGGCGGCCAGTTCCCCCTCACGACCAAGTATCTCCAGGACTTCTTCGGCGCCACCGTCGTGGCCGCGACTCCGGCCAACCCCGTTCCCGCCAAGGGCCAGCAGACATTCGGCCTCGTGGTGGTGCTCGGACACGACTTCGCCCTACGCTTTTTGGGCGAGTAGTGAGCTGAACGACCCAGACCTAGCGAAGGGGTTCCGATCCGGCGATACGCGGGCGCTTGCGCGCGCGATCAGTCTCGTGGAAAGACGCGACCCCTCGGTGCGCGCGTTGGAGGAGTCGATTCGCGACCGGGCTCGCGCCCCGGGCGTCGTCGGCTTCACCGGAGCGCCCGGCACCGGCAAGTCGACGCTGGTGGACGGCGTGGTAGCGCTGCTGAGAAAGAAGGACAGCTCCGTCGCGGTCCTTGCGACCGACCCCAACTCGCCGTTCACCGGCGGCGCGATTCTCGGTGATCGCATCCGTATGCAGCGCCATGCTCTCGATCCGAGAGTCTTCATCCGCAGCATGGGCGCCCGCGGACACCTCGGCGGGCTTTCGCTCGCGACTCGCGAGGCCATCCGGTTGCTTGGAGCCTTTGGTTTCGACCAGGTCATCCTCGAGACGGTCGGGGTGGGCCAGTCGGAGCTGGAGGTCGCGGCGGTCGCCGACACCACCATCGTCGTCCTGACGCCGAACCTCGGCGATGGGGTGCAGATGATCAAAGCCGGCATTCTCGAGATCGCGGACATCTTCGTCGTCAACAAGGCGGACCTGGACGGGCACGTCCGAGTTGTGACCGAGCTGCGGTCGATGCTCAGCCTCGCTCCAAAGGGTAGTCCCTGGAAGCCTCCCATCCTGGCCACCGTGGCCGCGAAGCAAGAGGGCATCGAGGAGCTCTGGGAGGCTGTGCTCTCCCATCGTCGTCACCTCGAATCCAGCGGTCGCGCCCGCCAGCTGGCCGAGCAGCGGCTTAGAGATGAGACCGCAGAGGTCGCGGCGGAAATCGCGCGTGACCGGGTGCGGCAAGCGCTGGCCGAGGACCAGGAGCTGGCCGGGCGTTTGCTGGAAGAGGGCACCCCGTACCGTACGGCTGAGGAGATCCTCGACCGAAAGCCATAATTGAGCGAAGTCCAATGAAAGTTCGAGCCCGCGATCCGAAACAGGCCTGGACTGAGGATTTCGAATCCAGCCCAGTGCGCGACGACGGCATCGAGACGTCAACGATCTCTGGGGTGCCGCTCAAGCCGCTCTACACAAGCAATGACTTTCCGGCCACCCGCACCGAAGAGCTCCCAGGCCAGTTTCCCTACACCCGCGGCATACACCCGAGCGGCTATCGAGGGCGCCTGTGGACCATGCGCCAGTTCTCTGGCTTCGCCACGGCCGAGGAGACGAACCGCCGCTACAAATACCTTCTCGCCAACGGCCAGACCGGTCTATCGGTGGCCTTCGACATGCCCACCCTGATGGGGCAGGACTCCGACGCGCCCACCAGCCGCGGCGAGATCGGCCACTGTGGCGTCGCGATCGATTCGCTCGCCGACATGGAGACCCTGTTCGACGGGATCCCGCTTGGCGAGATCACGACCTCCATGACCATCAACTCTCCGGCCGCGATCCTCCTCTGCATGTACATCGCAGTGGCCGAGGAGCAGGGTGTTCCGGCTTCTGTGCTCGGCGGCACCTTACAGAACGACATCCTCAAGGAGTTCATCGCCCAGAAGGAGTTCATCTTTCCGCCGGCGCCCTCGATGCGGCTGGTCGTCGACTCGATCGAGTACTGCGCGAAGGAGGTGCCGAAGTGGAACACGATCTCCATCTCCGGCTACCACATTCGGGAGGCTGGTTCGACCGCTGCCCAGGAGCTTGCGTTCACCCTCGCCGACGGCATGGCGTACGTCGACGCGTGCGTCGAGCGGGGAATGCGGATCGACGACTTCGCACCTCGCCTCTCGTTTTTCTTCGACGCTCACATAGATTTCTTCGAGGAGATCGCAAAGTTCCGTGCCGCCCGGCGCATTTGGGCGCGGTGGATGCGCGAGCGCTATGGAGCGCAGGACGAACGCTCGTTGAAGCTGCGCTTCCACACGCAGACCGCGGGTGTGTCGCTCACGGCGCAGCAGCCGGAGCTGAACATCGCGCGGACCGCGATCGAGGCGCTGGCGGCGGTGCTGGGCGGCACCCAGTCGCTGCACACCAACGCCATGGACGAGGTGCTGGCGCTGCCGACGGACAAATCCGCTCGGATCGCGCTGCGCACGCAGCAGCTTCTCGCCTACGAGAGCGGCGTGGCCAACACCGTCGACCCGCTTGGCGGCAGCTACTTCATCGAAGCTTTGACCGACGAGATGGAGCGCCAGGCCGAGACGTATTTCAAGCAGATTGAAGACCTCGGTGGTGTCATCCCCGCGATCGAGGCCAGCTTCTTCCAGAAGGAGATCGCCGACTCCGCTTTCCGCTATCAGTCAGAGCTCGAGCAGAAGCGCCGGATCATGATCGGCGTCAACGACTTCACCGTGGATGAAGAGGTGCCGATCGACATCCTCCGCATCGACCCGAAGTTGGAGAGCGAGCAGGTGGCACGCGTCCGCGAGGTGCGTAGGAGGCGTGACCAGGCGCGATGCTCGAACGCGCTCACCAGCCTGCGGAAGGCAGCTGCCGGGAAAGACAACCTGATGCCGTACATCCTCGAGGCCGTTCGTGCTTATGCCACCGAGGGCGAGATCATGAACACTTTGATCGAGGTGTTCGGCATCTACACCGAGCGCGCTGTCGTATGAGCCCGACCGCGGTCCGTCCCGTCAGGATCATCGTCGCGAAGGTTGGGCTTGACGGCCACGACCGCGGTGTGAAGGTGGTGGCGCGCGCCCTCCGCGACGCGGGTTACGAGGTCATCTATACCGGATTGCGCCAGACGCCGGAGATGGTGGTGGACGCGGCGCTTCAAGAGGACGCGCAGGTGATCGGGCTCTCGATTCACTCGGGTGCGCACATGACGCTCTTTCCCGCGGTCGTCCAGGAGCTGAAGCGCCGCAAAGCCACCGACATCGTCGTGTTCGGCGGTGGGATCATCCCGGACGACGACATCGCGGCGCTGAAAAAGCAGGGCGTGGAACAGCTCTTCACGCCTGGCACGCCGCTGCAGGAAATCGTCGACTGGCTCCGCCAGCGTTTCCCGGACGAAAAGCGCTAGCCCACTAGCTCGTCGTGACGATGGTCCCCGCGATCTTGTCGTGGACCGCCTGGTGCTGCGGATCCCAGATCTGCCAGAGCCAGCCGATGGCTCCAATGATGCAGACGGTAAAGCCGACCTCGAGACACCAGATGAAGCCGCGGAGGGCGGCCTTGCCGATCGTTGGGAACTGGCCGGTCGCCACGTCGCGCACCTTGAAGCCGAAGGGCATCATGCCGATCGACTGGCCGCGCGAGCTCCAGAAATAGGCGAAGTAAGCGACGTCGACGACGAGGTTGATGACCCCGGCCAAGCCCTGGGCTTTCTGGAGAATCGCCGCGATGATCGCGTTGATGATGATCAAGATGACCACGTCGATCAGGCCGCCGACGATCCGCATGCCGGGGCTGGCCAGATTGCCCGGCGTCACCATCGCATAGCCGCCCCCACCTGGAGGCATCATCGGAGGCTGGCCGGCGCCCGGGGGTGGAGGAGGAGGTGGCATCATTGGCGGCTGGCCGCCGATCGGGGGTTGGGGAGGCGGTGGGTTCTGCATGCCTTCGGACCCTCCTGGAACATTCGATGTGGACACGCCCATCCGGCGGCAACAGGGCTTTGCCGTATCATAACGACGCCTCTAAACCCGAGGCGTACGCATGCAACTCAAAGCCTCCACTCGCGATCTGCTCGGCAAGCGCACTCGCCGTCTTCACGGCCAGGGGAAGCTCGCCGCTGTCGTCTACGGGCACAACACGCGGCCGACCCCTCTGGTTCTCGACCGCCTCGAGTTCCAGAAGGTGTTCCTGAAGTCCGGCCGCACGCACCTGGTCGATCTCGTGGTGGATGCCGGCCGCATTGAGAAGGTGCTCGTCCGCGAGATCCAGACGCACCCACGCCGCCTGGGTCCGATCCACGTCGACTTCTATCAGGTCAACCTCGAAGAGAAAATCACCGTCGAGGTGCCAGTCCACCTCGTTGGCGAGTCGGCCGCCGTGAAGCGTGGCGACGCCGACGTTCTGCAGCCGATCCACACTGTCCGCGTCGAGTGCCTGCCGTCCGACATCCCGGAGGCTTTCGAGGTGGACCTGACGCCGCTCGAGGAGATCGAAGCAGAGTTCCGCATCTCCGATCTCAGGGTGCCCAAGGGCGTGACGGTGCTCGTCGACCCGGACGAGCTCGTGGTCAAGATCGTCCACAAGCGCGAGATGAAGGTCGAAGAGGAAGTGCCCGCAGCCGAGGCCGCGGTCGTCGGCGAGGGCGAGGTCGCGGCCGAAGGCGAGGAAGCTGCCGCCGAGGAAGGCGCCGAGAGCACGGAATGACCTCGCCGCCGCTGGCGGTGCTTCCCTTCGTCTCGGATACGAACCTCGAATACCTCGTCATCGGCCTGGTCGTCCTCCTCGTCTTTGTCATCGGTGCTCGCGTCGTCTCGCGCATCGTGGTCGAGCAACTCCGCAAGCGGAACATGCGCTCCGACGTGGTGCAGGTTGGTGGCCGCGTCGCCACGGTCGTCCTGATCGGGCTTGGGATCTGGTTTGCCATCGGCTTCGCGTTCCAGAGTCAGAACGTCACGCTCGCCGGCATCCTGCTGGCCACCATCGTCGCCAGCTTCGGCGTGCAGGACCTGCTCAAGGACTACGTCTCGGGCTATTACGTGCTGCTCGAGCGGCACATCAGGGTGGGCGATCGGATCTCCATGGATTCGGTCGGTTCTGGAACCGTGACCGAGATCAAGCTGAGGGTGACGTTGTTGAAGACCGACTCGGGTGACCTTTTGGTGGTCCCGAACTCGGAGCTGTTCAACAAGGCGGTGACGGTGCACGTCAAGGCGGACAAGCGGGCCGCAGAGGAAAAGTCGGAGGCTAAGCCAGCGCCCCCAGAGTGATTCGGTAGAGGGCCTCCAGCTGACGGCCAGCGAGCTCTGCCTCCTCGGCCAGCTGCTCGCGAAAGACCTGCGATGCGAGCTCGACGTGAACGCCTGCCGCCACCTGCGTGGCCAGAGATCTCAGCCGGTAGGTATGGTCCGGTTTGCTCGATGCGGTGTCGAGCTCGACTTTGATCTGTTCGAGCTGGACGACTTGCGACCACTTCTCAACCTCCGCCGCGCCACTCTCCGGCGCGTCGGACAGGTGGAGGCAGTTGAGCCCGCCGAATATGCCGAAGCGCTCGCGCAGCGAGTTGGGTCGCGACTGTGCGATGCGCGTCTCGCCCAGGTCGTAGCGCATCTGCTTGAGCGCATCCGCCGACGCGGTCACCCGGCCGACGATGAGCGGAAGCGCGGTCATGAAATCGACCAGCCACGGAAAGAAGGGCCGGCCCTGCAAAAAGTCGTAGTGACTTTCGATCAGCGCGACCGGAGGCTGGAACCAATCCAGAGATTCGACCTTCCAGTTGCGCTCGGTGGCGAGCCAGCTCCAGAGGCCGGCGCGTGGTGCAAGCCGGTAGGCGGCATCGGGTTTGAAGATCAGAAGCGCGTCAGCCACGAAGCGAAAAGACTAGTGCTTCTTGTCGCGCGGGTTCGGCTTGTAGACCTTCCGGCCTTTGAGCTTTTCCGGAAGATGCACCTGTTCGGGTGCGACGCCGCCCTCGTGGTCGTGCGCGTACTTGTAGCCCTTGCCGTAGCCCATGGACTTCATCAGGCCGGTCGGTGCGTTGCGCAGGTGCATCGGCACCGGCTCATTGCCAGTTTCCTGGATCAGCTCCCTTGCAGCGCCGTACGAGGTGAGCGCGGAGTTCGACTTCGGCGCCAGCGCGAGGTAGAGGGCGGCCTCGGTCAGCGGGAGCACCGCCTCGGGCATGCCGACGAAGTGCGCCGCCTGCTGCGCGGCCATCGCCACGGAAAGTGCCTGAGGGTCGGCAAGCCCGACATCCTCCGCGGCCAGGATGACGAGCCGGCGCGCGACGAAGAGCGGATCCTCGCCCGCCTCGAGCATGCGGGCCATCCAGTAGACGGCTGCGTCCGGGTCGCTGCCGCGAACGCTCTTGATCAGGGCGGAGACGATGTCGTAGTGCTGGTCGCCGGCGCGGTCGTACAGCAGGTGGCTCTGCTGCAGCGCGCGCTCGACATGGTCAACCGAGATTGCTTCCTCGCCGGCCAGCGCCGCGGCCGTCTCGAGGCCGTTGAGCGCGACTCGCGCGTCGCCTCGCGAGCCCTCGAGCAATGCGCCAATAGCGTCGTCGTCGATCCGCGCGCCAAGCTCGCCGAGGCCCCGCCGCACGACCTGCTCGAGCTCGTCTCGCTCCAGCTGCTCCAGTCGGAACACGCGGCTTCGCGACAGCAGCGGAGCGATGACCTCGAAGGACGGGTTCTCGGTCGTAGCGCCGATCAGAGTGACTGTGCCGTCCTCGACGTGCGGCAGTATCGCGTCCTGCTGCGCCTTGTTGAAACGGTGGATCTCGTCGATGAACAGCACGGTGCGAATTCCAGCTCGCCGGTGGACCTTCGCCTCGGCCACCACCTTGCGCAGGTCGGCCACTCCGGCGGTCACCGCGGACATTGCCACCATGCGGGCGCTCG
>DATHDR010000329.1:0-10915 GCA_035318965.1 Verrucomicrobiia bacterium
CGCTGCAGACGTTGCAACGCCTGGCAGTCGATGGGAACAAAGTCATGGCCCGGGGGGGGCCAGGCCAACCCGGCGGCGCTAGTGGGGGTACGAGACATGGGTAATGCTCGAAAAGGTGATGTTGCACGCAAGAGCAAAGAAACGCGCCTGTCGGCGAAGGTGGAACTCGACGGGCGCGGACGGATCAAGGTCGCGACCGGGCTCCCGTTTCTCGACCACATGATCGAGCAGGTCGCCCGTTACGGCGGCTTCGACATCACGTTCCGCGGGACCGGCGACGTCCACGTCGACAGTCACCACCTGGTCGAAGACGCGGGCATCGTCGTCGGTCAGGCGCTGTCTTCGGCGTTGGGGGATCGGAGCGGGATCACGCGCTTCGCCTCGGCCTATGCGCCGCTCGACGAATCGCTGGCGCGGGTGGTGATCGACCTCGGCAAGCGTCCCTTCCTTTCTTACAACGTCGTCCTCAAGGGTCGAATCGGGACCCTCGAATCGGAGGTCATAGAGGAGTTCTGGCGGGCATTGTCGATCCACCTCGGAGCCACCATCCATGTCGATCTCATCCGCGGGCGCAACAGGCACCACATCGCTGAGGCGACGTTCAAGGCGCTCGGCTTGGCGCTGCGCGAGGCCATGTCCGCCGGCGGCGCCGCGGGCGTGCCCTCGTCCAAAGGCCTTCTCGGGTGATGGACCCCAAGAAATCCGCACCCCGCCACCGCGATTTTTTGGGGACCCCTCAGTGATCGCGATCGTCGACTACGGGGTGGGCAATGTGCGGGCCGTTGAGCGCGCGCTCGTCCAGGTCGGAGCCGAGTCAAAACTGACGGCGGACCCAGACGACCTCGAGCGCGCCGACGGCCTGGTCCTGCCGGGAGTCGGGGCGTTCGCGCCCGCGCTGGACAAGCTCACCCAGAGCGGCCTGGGTCGTCGGGTCGTCGACCTGGCGGCCAACGGTAAGCCGGTGCTCGGCGTGTGTCTCGGCTACCAGCTCCTCTTCGATGAGTCGATGGAGCACGGCCGGTACCAGGGTCTCGGGCTGCTGCCCGGCCGCGTGGTCGAGGTCACAGGCAGTGAGCGGCTTCCCGTGATCGGCTGGTGTCGCGTCGCCCGGAGCGATGACTCGGTGCTGTGGCAGGGGATCAAGGATCGCGCGTACTTCTATTTCGTGCACTCGTTCACGCCGGAGGGGTCGACTGCCGCCATTGCATGGAGTGAGCATTCGCCCGCCGCGGCCGCGGCGCGAGCCAATGTCATGGGCACGCAGTTTCACCCGGAAAAAAGTGGGCCTGACGGGTTGCGCGTCTACAAGAATTTCGTGGCGTTCTGCGGGTGAAGGCGTTGCTGCTTGATGGCCACGAGTGCCGGCTCCGGCGGGTTTGCCGGTCGCTTGAAACCCGCGGCTGCCGGCACTCGCGTGGAAAACAGTAGCCATGCCGGCCAAACGGATCATTCCCTGCCTGGACGTGACTGAGGGCCGCGTCGTCAAGGGCGTCCGGTTCAAGGAGCTGCGGGACGCGGGCGACCCGGCGGAGCTGGCGGCGACCTACGACCGCGAGGGCGCGGACGAGATCGTCTTCCTTGACATCACGGCTTCTTCCGATGCTCGAAAGATCCTGCTAGACGCGGTCGAGCGTACCGCCGACCAGGTCTTCATCCCCCTCACGGTCGGGGGTGGAGTGCGCAGCGTGGAAGACATGGCTGAGCTGCTGACGCACGGCGCGGACAAGGTCTCCGTCAACACGGCGGCGCTCGCGGACCCGGAGCTGATCACCCGCTGTGCGGAGATCTTCGGCTCGCAATGCGTGGTGCTCGCGATCGATGCGCGCAAGCGCACGGACAGCCGAGGCTGGGAGGTGTTCAGCCACGGAGGAAGGCACGCCACCGGCCGCGATGTTGTCGAGTGGGCAACGCTGGGTGAGCAGCTCGGGGCGGGGGAGATCCTGCTCACCTCGATGGACCAGGACGGCACGCACGCGGGCTACGACCTGGCGCTTCTCAAAGCCATCACCTCGTCGGTGCGGCTTCCGGTGATCGCATCAGGCGGCGCCGGCAGCGTCGACCACCTGTACCAGGCTCTGACCGTAGGTGGCGCCGAGGCGACGCTAGCCGCCTCGATCTTCCACTTCGGCGAGCTTTCCATCGGCGCCGTCAAAGAACAGCTGGCGGCCAAAGGTTTGGAGATAAGACCATGAAGCCGGATTTTTCGAAGGGCTTGGTTCCGGCGGTCGTCCAGGACGCGGATTCCGGCAAGGTGCTGATGCTCGCTTACATGGACGAGGACGCGTGGACCCACACGCGTGACAGCGGCCAGGCGTGGTTCCACTCGCGCGAGCGGGGACTCTGGCGGAAAGGGGAGACCTCCGGCAACACCATGGACGTCGTCGAGGTCCGCCTTGACTGCGACCTGGACGCGGTCTTGCTGACGGTGAAGCCGGCGGGCCCGGCATGCCACACGGGCGCTGACTCCTGCTTTTTCAACGACCCGGACTAGCCGGATGATTATGCAGTCTCTTGTATACTCATGCGCCCATGGGCGAGACGGTGAAGGCGGCTGTGGCGGGCGCCAACGGCTACGCCGGATTGACGTTGGTCAACCTGCTCGTCCGGCACCCGGGCGTAAAGCTCACCCAGCTGACGTCTCGGTCTTACGCGGGTAAGCCTTACTCCGACGTCTTCCCATTGCTGGACCTCTCCGGGGAGTTCCAGGCCGATCCGGACCCAGACCGCGTCGACGTGGTTTTCAGCTGCCTTCCTCACAACGTGGGTGCCACCAAGGCCGCGGGATGGCTCGCCGCCGGCGCGCGGGTCATCGACATGAGCGCGGACTTCCGGCTTCAGGATCCGAAGCAGTACCCGGTCTGGTACCGCCAGGAGCATCCGGCTCCAGGGCTGCTCGCCGGGGCCGTGTTCGGACTTCCAGAGCTGCACGAGGGCGAATTGAAGGATGCAAACCTGATCGCGGTTCCGGGTTGTTTCTCAACCGCAGCCATCCTCGCCCTGGCGCCCGCCGTCGCGGCGGGACTCGTCGGATCCGACATCGTGGTCGACGCCAAGTCGGGGGTGAGCGGGGCGGGCCGGTCGCCGGGCCTTGGCTCCCACTTCAGCGAGGTCAACGAGTCGGTGGGCGCCTACTCGATCGGCGGGCACCGCCACCTTCCCGAGCTGCTGCAGGAATTAGGCAAGCTCAGCCAGAACGGCGGAGTCAAGGTCACCTTCGTCCCGCACCTCGTGCCCATGACGCGGGGCATCCTCGCCACCTGCTACTTCGACCTGAAGGGCTCTCTGGCCGAGCTGCAGGACGCCTATCGAGAGTTCTATGCAGGGCAGCCCTTCACCAGGGTGGTCGCCCAGACGCCAACGACCAAGCTCGCGAGCCACTCCAATCTCTGCCTGGTCAACGTCGCCGCGCAGGAGAAGAAGGCTGTCGTCACTGCGGCGCTCGACAACCTGCTGAAGGGTGCGTCGGGTCAGGGCGTCGAGTGCTTCAACATCGCGTTCGGTTTCGACCGCAAGACTGCGCTGGAGGGTCCGGTGCAGTGGCCGTGACGTTTCCGCAAGGCTTCAAGGCGGGCACCGCCGCGTGTGGCATCAAGGCCTTCACGGCTGGCGCCTCCGCCATTCCGACGGGACAGAGGGACGACCTCTGCGTCATCCATTCATCACACCAGTGCGATGCCGGCGGAGTCTTCACGACCAACAAGATCAAGTCCGCGTCCGTGGTGATCGACCAGCTTCACCTGCAGCACAACCGAGTTCAGGCGCTGACGGTCATCTCAGGCAACGCCAACGCATGCACCGGCGCTCAGGGCTTCAAGGACGCGTTGCTCATGGCGAAGCTCTCGGCCGACCGGCTCGACCTCGACCCAGACCAGGTGCTGGTCGGCACGACCGGCGTGATCGGGCGCTACCTGCCGATGGATGCCATCAAGCCGGGCATCGCGGAGGCCTGCCGGAACCTGAGTCCCGAAGGCGGGGTGGCCGCCGCGCGGGCGATCATGACCACAGATCTCGTGCCGAAGACGGCGGCGCTCGAGGTCGACCTCGGCGGCACGACGATTCGCATCGGTGGAATGTGCAAGGGCTCCGGAATGATCCACCCGAACATGGCCACGATGCTGGCTTACGTGACCACTGACGCGGCGGTCGAAGCCGGCCTCATGGCCAGGCTCGCGAAGTCGATCGCCGATCGAAGCTTCAACCAGGTCACGATCGATGGCGACAGCTCGACCAATGACACGTTCCTCCTGCTCGCAAACGGCGCCGCCGGGAACGATCCGATTCGAGCCGGCACCCTCGAAGCACAGAGCCTGGAGATTGCGCTGGTGGAAGTCGCCCAGCAGCTGGCGCGAGCCATCGCGCGCGACGGCGAGGGCGCCACGAAGCTCATCACAGTGAAGGTGCTGGACGCCGCGTCCGATGCCGAGGCCAGGACCGCCGCTCGTGCCGTGGCCGCGTCGAGCCTCGTCAAGACGGCCGTCCACGGTGGCGACCCGAACTGGGGGCGAATCGTGTGCGCCCTCGGTTACAGTGGCGCCGAGCTCGCGCTCGACAAGCTGCACCTCACTGTCGGCGGAGAGGTCGTCTTTGCGCGCGGGGCTGGCGTGGACGTAGACCTGACGGCCGTTCGCCACGCGTTTGAGCAACCGGAGATTGAAATCGTGGCCACCCTTGGGCTGGCGGACGGCCGTGCCGAAGCCTGGGGCTGTGACCTTTCGGAGGAGTACGTGCGAATCAACGCCGACTACACGACATGACGCTGACTGTGGACGAGCGAGCGAAAGTCCTGGTCGAGGCTCTGCCCTACATCAAACGGTTTTACGGCCAGACGGTCGTGATCAAAGTCGGGGGCAACGCCATCGACTCCGCGCGCGACGAGACGCTGCTGGACGTCGTGCTGCTGCGCTACGTCGGGATGCAGCCGGTGCTCGTGCACGGCGGTGGCCCCGAGATCACTGCCATGAGCGAGCGGCTCGGACTGAAGCCGACCTTCAAGAAGGGTCTGCGTGTCACTGACGAGAAGACGATGGAGGTCGTGAAGATGGTGCTGACCGGCAAGGTCGGTCCCGACCTGGTCGCGGCCATCCACCGGCTCGGCGGGCAGGCGGTCGGGATGAGCGGCGAGGACGGGCCGACGATCATTGCCGAGCCGCTCGACCATTCGATGGGCTACGTCGGCAAGGTGACCCAGGTCAATAAGGAACCGATCACCGCGCTCGTCGGGCGCGGATACATCCCCGTGATCGCATCGATCGGATTGGGCTATGACGGACATGCCTACAACATCAACGCCGACACGGTGGCGGCGGAGATCGCCGTCGCGCTGAACGCGGCGAAGGTCATCCTGCTGACAGACGTGCCAGGCGTGCTGGGTGTGGACGGCCAGGTCGTCGCCGTTCTGTCGCGTGAGGATGCTCGCCAGCGCATCGAAGCCGGCGAAGTCACCGGCGGCATGATCCCCAAGCTTGAAGCGTGCCTGCGCGCGCTTGATGTAGTGCCCCTGGCGCACATCGTCGACGGACGCACGCCGCACGCGTTGCTGCTGGAGCTCTTCACCGAAGCCGGCATCGGGACGATGGTCACGCCCTGACCGCGATGAGTACGCCTGAGCTCGCTGATCGTTATCTGATGCAGACGGGCCGCCGCCTGCCGGTCACGTTTGTCCGCGGCCAGGGCTGCCTCGTCTACGACGATTCGGGGCGCGAGTATCTCGACCTGGTCGCAGGCATTGCTGTCAACCTGCTCGGTCACGCGCACCCCCACGTCGTGGCCGCCGTGACCGCGCAGGCGGGCACCCTCATCCACACCTCCAACCTTTATTTCACGCAGCCGCAGGTGGAGCTCGCCCAGCGCCTGGTCGAGCTGTCCTTCCCATCGCGCGTCTTCTTCTGCAACTCCGGAGCGGAGGCGAACGAGGCCGCGATCAAGCTCGCCAGGAAGTGGGGGACCCGCAACCGAGACGGCGCCTTCGAGATCATCACGACGGCCGGCTCGTTCCACGGCCGGACGCTCGCCACCGTGACGGCGGGCGGCCAGCCCAAGTACGCGGATCCCTTCAAGCCGCTGCCCGAGGGTTTCGCGCACGTGCCCTACAACGACCTCGACGCGATCAAGGCGGCGACGAGCCAGCGCACGGTCGCGGTGATGCTGGAGCCGGTGATGGGCGAGATCGGCATTGTCCCGGCTTCGCCCGGCTATCTCGCCGGCGTTCGCTCCTGGTGCGACTCTCAGAATCTGCTGCTGATCCTCGACGAGGTGCAGACCGGGCTGGGCCGCACCGGGCGCTGGTTCGCGCACCAGCATCACGGGATCACCCCTGACGTGATGACCCTCGCCAAGGGACTCGGCGGCGGCCTGCCGATCGGAGCCTGCCTGGCGGCGCCGCGAGCTGACGTCTTCGAACCCGGTGACCACGGTTCGACTTTCGGCGGCAATCCGCTTGCATGCGCCGCGGCTCTTGCCGTCCTCTCTGTGATCGAGCGCGACGGCCTGGTCGGCCATGCCGCCGAGATGGGCGAGGCCCTACACGATGCGCTGCTCGACCTGGGGGCCAAGGATGTACGCGGCCTCGGGCTGATGCAGGCGTTCGAGTTTGGCGAGCCCCGCGCGAAAGCATTCCAGCAGTCATGCCTCGAGGCGGGCCTGATCGTCAATGCGGTCGACGACCACTCGATTCGGTTGGTTCCGCCGCTGATCATCGGCAACGCCGAGATCGATCGAGCCCACGCGACGATGCGAAAGGTCGCGTCGTGACCCCGACCAAAAGCCAGCGCCACAACGCAATCCTCGAGGTCGTCACTCGAGGTTCACTTCATACCCAGCAGGACATCGCACAGGCGCTGGCGCGCCGGGGTGTGCGAGCCACGCAGGCAACGATCTCTCGGGATATCCAGGAGCTCGGGTTGGTCAGGGCGGGTAGCGGTTATCGGAGCTCCGCGGCCCTGGTCCGCGAGCTCGTGCTGTCGATCGAGCTCGTCCAGCCCCTTGCGGTGATCAGGACCCCGCCTGGGACGGCGAACCTCGTCGCCAGGCGAATCGACGAGGCCGGCCTTGCGGGGATCGCCGGCACGGTGGCCGGCGACGACACGATCATCGCGGTGCTCCGCAATCGCAGCGCCGGGCGCGCGCTGAAGGAACTCCTGGCTCATGCCGGCTAAGCGGCTTGTCCTTGCCTACTCGGGTGGCCTGGACACCTCCGTCGCGATCCGGTGGCTGAAGGATCTCGGCTGGGACGTGATCGCTTTCACCGTGGACCTCGGTGAAAAGAAGGATCTCGAAGCGATCCAGGCGCGCGCGCTGAAGATCGGCGCGTCCGCGGCGTATGTGGCGGACGGCCGGGCGCCATTCCTGCAGCTCTTCGTCTGGCCTTCGCTGCAGGCGGGCGCCGTCTACGAGAAGGAGTACCCGCTGGCGACCGCGCTGGGCCGGCCGCTAATCGCGGCGATGATGGTCGAGATCGCCCGGCGCGAGGGGGCGACCGCCATCGCGCATGGGTGCACTGGCAAGGGCAACGACCAGGTGCGGTTCGACGTAACGATCGCGGCTTTGGCGCCGGACCTGGAGGTCGTCGCGCCGGTCCGCGAATGGGGCATGAACCGCGACGACGAGATCGAGTACGCGGCGAAACACGGAATCGAGGTGCCCGCCACGGTGCGGTCGCCTTACTCGACCGACGAAAACCTGTGGGGTCGCTCGATCGAAGCCGGCGTGCTTGAAGACCCGTGGGCTGAGCCGCCACGCGATGTGTACAGCTGGACGCGTGACCCGCGGGACTGCCCGGACGAGCCCGCCTACCTCGAGATCGGCTTCAAAGAGGGGCTGCCCATATCGCTCGACGGCAAGCCGGTCGACGCGCTGGAGCTGGTTACCGCGCTCAACCGAATCGGTGGCGAAAACGGCGTTGGGCGCATCGATCACCTGGAGAACCGCCTGATCGGCATCAAGTCGCGCGAGATCTACGAGGCGCCCGCGGCAGTGCTGCTGCTGCAGGCGCACCAGGCTCTCGAGGACATCACGTTGCCCAAAGAGGTCGCGCGCTTCAAGGACATCGTTGCGCAGCAGTGGGCGCAGATGGTTTACGACGGCCTCTGGTTCAGCCCGCTGCGCGATGCGCTGTATGCGTTCGTTGCCGAATCGCAACGTCATGTCACAGGAGAGGTGCGGGTCAAGCTCTTCAAAGGGTCCTCGCAGGTGGTTGGACGCAAGGGACCGCACCAGCTGTATCAGCTCTCGTTGGCTACCTATGGAAAGGGCGACGCATTCGACCAATCGGCCGCCGCGGGGTTCATCAAGCTCTGGGGCATGGGGGTGCGCACCTCGGCGCGGGTCCAGGGACAGCTGCACGCACGAGAGCTCGGCAACCTGCTCGGGGACGTGAAGAGGCTGGCCCCATAGGCAAGCTCTGGGGCTCGCGGTTTCGCAAGCCCCTGCTGCCCGAGCTCGAGCGGTTCTCTTCCTCACTGGAGACGGACTTCGAGCTCTACCCGTTCGACATCGCCGGCAGCATCGCGCACGCCCGAGGGTTGGCCAAGGCGGGCCTTTTGTCCAGGGCGAAGCTCACGTCCATCGAGCGCGGTCTTCGCCGCATCAAGCGTGAACTGGACAGGGGCGAGTTCGAGTTCCGCGAAACCGACGAGGACATCCACACTGCGATCGAACGGCGCTTGACCGAGATCACCCCAGCTGGGGCCGCGCTTCACGCCGGGCGCTCTCGCAACGACCAGGTTGCGCTGGACCTGCGGCTTTACTGCAGGGCCGCGGCGTCGCAGCTGGTGTCGGCCGTCGCGGACGCGGTCGAAGGGCTGGCTTCGAAGGCCCGCGCGCATGCAAGCTGGGTGATGCCCGGCTACACCCACCTTCAGCGCGCGCAGCCGGTGACGGTCGGCCACCACCTCCTCGCCCACGCCGAACCATTGCTTCGCGATGCCAAGCGCTTTCGAGACGCATTTGACGCGGCGGGGGAGATGCCGCTGGGCTCGGGTGCGCTCGCGGCCTCGACGCTTCCCCTGCAGCGCGAGGCTGTGCGCCGGGAGCTGGGATTTGAGCGCCTGACCGAAAACAGCATCGACGCGGTTTCCGATCGCGATTTCGCCCTCGACCTCATCTACGCGTGCGCGTGCGCGTCTATTCATCTCAGCCGGCTGGCCGAGGACGTCGTCCTCTGGGCGAGCTCCGAGTTCGGTTTCGTGGTGCTCGCCGATGAGGTGTCGACGGGGTCCAGCGCGATGCCCCACAAGAAGAACCCGGACATCGCCGAGCTGTTGAGAGGCCGGTCGGGGCGCGCGCTCGGAAGCCTGGTCGCGCTGGCGACGGTCCTGAAGGGGCTGCCACTCGCCTATGACCGCGACCTGCAGGAGGACAAACCTGCGCTTTTCGCGGCTGTCGACAATGCGCTGGACTCGCTGGCCGCGGCGGCGCTCCTCATCCAGCACCTCGAGTTCGATCGCCGGCGTCTGGCTTCGGCAGCGAGCGACCCGTCGCTCCTCGCGACAGACGCGGCCGAGACGCTGGTCAGGTCTGGGACCCCGTTCCGGAAGGCCTACGAGAGGGTCGGCCGCCAGGTCCTGGAGGGGAAGCTGAACGTGCCGTGGGACGCTCGTGCCTCGCTCGGCAAGAGGGACCTCCCGGGCGGCCCGAATCCCCGCCGCGTGGCGGCGAGGGCGACGGCGGTGCGCCGGGAAGCGGCTGCCATGCGGCGCTGGACGGTGGCTCACCCCCGGGGGCTTCCGAGATAGAGTTCGGTTCCCGATGCTGCTAGCCGTGGATGTCGGCAACACGAACGTGACGATGGCGCTATTTGAGGGCGAGCGCCTGATCGCGGACTGGCGGGTCACCTCTCACCACGAGAGGACAGCCGACGAGCTTGCGGTCGAGCTGCGCCAGCTGTTCGAGCTGCGCGGGTTCGATTTCAGTGTGGTCGACGGGGTGGTGATTTCCAGCGTGGTCCCCAACCTCAACCCTGCTCTGATCGAGGCATCCAGGCGCTACCTCAAGTGCGAGCCGGTGATGGTCGGGCCTGGAGTCAAGACAAGCGTGCGTATCCGCTACGACAACCCCAAGGACGTTGGCGCCGACCGGATCGCCAACGCCCTGGCCGCCTACACAAAGTACGGCGGCCCCATCGTGGTGATCGACTTCGGAACCGCCGTCACCTACGACGCGATCAATGCGGAGGGGGACTACCTGGGCGGCGCCATCGCCCCGGGCGTCGAGATCTCGCTCGACGCGCTCGTCCGCCATACCGCGATGCTTCGCCGGGTCGAGCCGGTGGCCCCCGACTCCGTTATCGGCCGCAACACGGTCGCCTCGATCCAGTCGGGCCTGATCTGGGGGTTCGTCGCACAGGTGGAGGGGATGGTCGAACGCTTCAGGTCGGAGTTGGGCGGATCGGCCAAGGTCATCGCCACCGGAGGCCAGGCGGCCCTGCTGGCCGGGCTGACCCATGTGATCGAGACCACCGACCCACTCCTGACCCTCGAGGGTTTACGTCTTATCTACGCTCAAAACTCGAACGGCGACGCGAGACATTAAAGCGGTATGAAGACCGCCCAGGCTTTCCGCATATATCTCCTGGGCAACCTGGACCAGTTCAGCTTCACCAAGCTTCTCGCGGACCTTGGCCTCGAAGCCGAGCCGTTGATCGACCCGGCACAGGTGGTGCGGCCGGCCCTGATCGTGGTCAGCCCAGATCAGTCGATGCCCGAGGGACTGGCCGACATCACCATCAAGCCGCCGGCTGATGCATCTCCGGCGGCGCTGCGCGAGCTGTTGCGGATGGCGATGGAGAACATCGCGCTCAAGCAGGAGGTAACACAGCTCGAGGAGCAAGCCCGGCGGCAGCACCGTCAGTTCGAAGAGCTCAACCGGATCGGCATCGCGCTGTCGGCTGAGAAGGACATCGCCAAGCTCCAGCACTTCA
>DATHDR010000330.1:0-2027 GCA_035318965.1 Verrucomicrobiia bacterium
GGAATTTCGGTCCGGCCTATGACAGCTTCGGGTCAAACTGAGAAGAACTCAGTCCGAGCATATCTCGATCGCGGTAGGGACGCGAGTTACCTCACGCCCCCCGCACAGAACCGTACGGGCCCAATTCGGGCATACGGCTCCCACCTTGGGTGTCTGACTGCAAGGCGCGCATCTGGCCAGGGGTGAAGGATGCGCGGTTTTGGGAGCCAGTCGTTGGCCAACCGCGCGGCCCGTTCCTTGGTCATCCAATCCTTCTGACTTCGCCGCCGCAGCGTGCGTCGCCATAGGTTGGTGACGTGGATGCGAAACGCGGTCAGTGTCGGACGGTTTGTCGGCACCGCGTGATAGTTGAAGTAGCCGGTGACGACCTGCTTCAGCCACTTTCCCTGTTCGGGAATCGGCCGATGCATACGCCGCCGCAGTTCCTGTTTGATGGCTTGCAGCTTTACCCGCATGCGATCCCGTCGGGACTTCCGTTTGATCCGGAATTTACCCCGGCGAGTTTTACTACAGATGAAGATGAAGCCCAGGAAGGTGAAGGTCTCCGGTTTGCCAAGCCCGCGGCGCTTGCGGTTTTCCACCGCAAGGTGCCCGAACTCGATCAGCCGGGTCTTCTCCGGATGAAGCGACAGCGCAAACTCCTGTAACCGCTCACGCATCGTATCGAGGAAGCGCCGGGCATCGGCTTCGTGTTGGAAGCCGACTATAAAGTCATCGGCATAGCGCACGATGATCATATCGCCCGTGGCCTCGCGCCGTCGCCAGCGTTCGGCCCAGAGGTCGAGGGCGTAATGCAGGTAGACGTTGGCGAGCGACGGCGAGATCACCGCGCCCTGCCCTGTTCCCCTCTCACTGACCGTCACGACCCCATCTTCCAGGATGCCCGCCTTTAGCCATTTCTGGATCAGGCGGATGATGCGTCGGTCGCCGATACGATGTTCCAGGAACCGGACCAGCCAGTCCTGACTGATTTCGTCGAAGAACGATCGAATGTCGGCGTCCAGTATCCAGTTCACCTTCGTGCTCTCGATCCCGACAACGAGCGCATCCAGCGCGTGGTGCGTGCTGCGCCCGGGTCGGAATCCGTACGAGAACCCGAGGAATTCTTCCTCGTAGATCGCGTTGAGCACCGCAACAGTCGCCCGTTGGACGATCTTGTCCTCCAGGGCGGCAATCGCGAGCGGGCGCTGCCGGCCGTCCGGCTTGGCTATATAGACGCGCCGTGACGGCAGTGCCCGATATGCTCCTCGATGGATGCGAGCATGCAGGTCCTCGAGATTGCGCTCGAGGTTTTGCTCGTAATCCGCCCAGCTCAGGCCATCTACGCCCGCTGCGGCATCTTCCTTAAGTTCGAAGAACGCCTCGTCGAGCTGATCAATGCTGATGTGGTGGAGGAGCGCGGTGAACTTCTCCTTCGTCCTTTGCCTTGCTGCTTGCCGTATGCGCGCCAGCGCCTGTGACACGGTTCCCCGGCTCTGTGCCCGGCCCATGCTTTGCTGGCTCGCATTCCCCTCGGCCTCCGCCCTTGGCTCCACCGGCTCCGCAGCGGATCGCTCCGCCTTGTTCGTCGGCTTCCCAGCTACTATGGCGGAGTCTGACTCCCCACGTCCGTGCGTCATCGGCTACGGCTCCTCGCCTTCCCGATGCGGACCAGGCCGGCAACGCGCCAGTGGTCGGACGTGGGGTCTCCCGGTTCCCGCGCAAGGAGCGTCCGCACATGCCAGTGTCTACGACCACGCCGGACCGTCTGGGCGCTCGCGATATCGCGCACATCCGTGTTGCCTTCCGTCAGCGGAACGACGTCGGCGCCCGGCAAGAGGGTACTTTCGCGGCTCAATGGCTGGCCTGTGCGATCCCCTGTCAATGCTTCGCCGATGCCCTCGCAGGCAGCTGCGCATGACCCGGGGTCGATGCGATTCGCTACTTCTTCATCGTGATGGACTTGCACCATCTACTCCTTGCCGGTCTCCCGGCGCACTCCGCTTTACCCCCGACAGCGACAGTAGAGCAGACATTCTGGGTCGGCA
>DATHDR010000331.1:0-9831 GCA_035318965.1 Verrucomicrobiia bacterium
CTGGTCAGCGTGACGATCATCGGCCTCGTCGTGGTTGTCCTCGTGGGATCGTTCAGCACGGCCCTTCTCGACGCCACGCTGGTCAAGCGGATCACGGCCGCGGGCGCGGCCGAAGAGTACGAGCTCGAGAAAATCGGTGCATCCACATTCAATGCCACGCCGGCCTCGTATTCGGAATGCTTCGTGGTCGATTCCGCCGTAAGGCCGACCCAGGTCGCGCTGGGCGGCTCCTGCCCGGCAGGCACCAACGTGCGGGCTGATGTCAGCGCGACCACCTTGCAGTCAGGCGTCCAGCAGTGGTCGGTGCAGGTGAAGAGCTACCCGTCGCTCGGGGTGGTGGGGTCCACGGTGTCCGTCTACAAGGTGAACCGATGAGGCTCCCACGAAGAAACCCCACGAGCGCGGAGGCTTCGCGGGGAGCCGTCTGGCCGACGCTCACCGATGAGTTCGCGGTGACAGCTGCCGTGGCCGCACGGCGAAGGCGGCAGGCAGGCTTCACGCTGATCGAGCTCCTCATCGCGACCGCGCTCGGGGTGCTGGTGATGGGGGCCTTGACCTCGGTAGTCCTGACGTCGATGCAGGCGGCCAACACCGCGACGGCGCGGGTTGAGGCCAGTTCCCAGGTCCGCAACTTCCAGTTCACCGCTTATGACGACTTCGTCCTGGCGCGAGCCCCTGCACCGTCAGGCTGCGGCACGCCCAGCGCACCCTGCACCACACAGGACCTGGTCCTGCAAGGCGGCAAGGTGCCCAACCAGGTCGGTGGTGTTGCGGCACCGTACACGGTCAGGTATGTGTGGGACTCCAGCCGCCATGTGGTCACGCGATACACAGGCACCTCGAGCCGGGTTACCGCCACCAACGTCACCGCCTATACGTGGTACATCGACAGCAGTGGCGCTAATCCCTCAGTCGTGGTCCACGTCACCGTGACCATCGGCTCCTACAGCGACTCGCAGAGTCTGCGCTTCTATCCGCGGATCACGGCCTCGCCCACGCCTTGAGACAGCTGAAGCTGCTGCTGCACGATCGCCGCCGCCGGCAGCGTGGGAGCGTGCTCAGCGCCGTTCTCATCATCGTTGCCTTCCTTGCCATCCTGATCGGCGCGCTTTTGACCGAGCTGACGAACTCATTCACCATCTCTCGGAGTCTTGTGGACCGAGTCAGGACCGAGGCAACGGTAACGTCAGTCGCCGAGCTCGCGATTCATCAGCTGCAGGTGGAATCGGTGCCAGCCGTATGCGCGCAGGACAGACGCGGACCCTGGTCCCTGACGTTGAACGATCAGCCCGCCGCCGTGACGCAGACTTGCACCGCAATCCTCCCGGAGCAGTCGCTGTCCCTGGCATCTGGTTTCTTCAACGTCGACGGCGTCCACGACACGGGCGGGAATCGAAATCGCTATCTGGTCAGCGACACCGCCGGCCGCCTCTCCTCTTATCCGTTCGGCCAAATCACGCCGCGCTGGACCATCGCGCTTGGCGGGGCGCCCACGGCATCTGTGTTGGCAGCGGCCGACCCCGATGGCTCGGTCGACATCGTGGCGCCGGTGGCCAAGAGCAGCGCCGGGTGCGCCGGCCACTGCGTGGTGGTGTTCAACGAACGCAACGGCGGAGCGCCGAGCTTTCGTTGCGACCTTGCGGCCTCGGCCACAGTCAGCGCGCCCCCAGCCAACGAGGTCACGGCAGGTCGCTCCGCGAACTTCCCGGGTTACGTCTTCTTCGGCGATTCCGGCGGCCTATACGTTTACGACGCAAGTGTCGGCAGCACGTGCCCCCAGCAGGCCTCTGCAGCCGTTGGCGGCAGAGTTGTCGGCGCACCTCTGGTCTTTCCTGGCAGGGTGGCAAACGGCGGGAGAACGGTCAACGACGAGGTGTTCGTCCTGGTCACCGGCTCGACGAGCTCGAGCCTGAATCATTGGCGCTACACAGAGGCCACAAGTCCCGGCCAAGACGGTGCCGACGTGGTGACGAGGACCTTGACCGCGGTCGACTCGCTCTCGCTCACCGGCGCCAATGTGGTCGGCTACGGGATCAGCTCGACGGTGCCGGCCTCCGGCGCGACCTTGAGCCTGGTTGTGGCGACCGCGTCGGGCAGGCTCGACCTGGCGCAGATCGCGATCAGGTCAGGGCCCTCATACACCACGTCGACGGGTGCGAGCGTTGCACTTCCCAACGGCGCCGCCACCGGACGCGCGCCCTACTGGTGCCATTGTCCCGGCCAGGACCTGATCGGGGTGGGCGGGACCAATGGGCTCCTGTATCTGTACACCAGCGGGCTTGCCGCGGTCGCCTACACATACGACGGGCAGCCCGACGGCAGGCCGGCCATCAATACCACCCCGATGGCCGACGCTGCCGGCGACTGGTACTTTGGAGCGAACGACGGCCAGGTCTACGACGTTGAGATACCGATGGGCGGGACGCAGATGTTCAAGGCGGCCAAGTTTGGCCCGGGCGGTGCGATCGCCAGCTCACCGATCGTCGGAGCGTGCCCCGCAGGCCCGTGTCTGTATTTCGCCTCGACGAGCGCCGGAAGCTACTTCGCGCGAATTGGCAGCACCCGCGTCTCCGACCTGCGTGCGTGCATCAGCTCATCTCCGAGCTCGACCAGCTGTGCCTCCAATCCGCGTTTATGGGCTCGCGTGCAGGTCGGTCCCGGCGCCGTCTGGGGCGGTACGGGAGTCTATGTCCAGGGCTGGTCCTTCTACTCTCCATAGTCATGTCCCAATCAAGGCTCGCTTTAGACCTTTCGGGCGGCACGCTCCGCGTGCTCGAAGGCGCGCCAGGTGGCCCGATGCGGTGCGGCGAGAGTGCGGCGCCGCCGGGGGCGCTTGAAGACGGCCGTGTGCTGGACCCGGCGGCATTGGGACAGGCGCTCAGGAAGCTGCTCGCCCGAAGCGAGATCGGCGCGACCCGGGCGCTGATCGCAGCAAGCGACGTCATCGCCAGCTTCAGGGTCCTTACCTTTCCCAAGGGCACCCCCGACTCCGAGATCGATGCTTCGGTGAGGGCTCAGCTCAACCTGGGTTCGGATCGAATGGCGACGCGGCACATCGAGGTCCCGGGAGTCCGGGAAGAGCGGACCATCTTCGCCACCGCATGGGACCGCAGTCAGGTCCAGGCAATCGCCGCAGCGGTGAGGCAAGCCGGCCTGGAACCCGTCGCGGTGGACCTGAAGTCGCTTTGCATCGCCCGTGCCATCGCGGTCGGCTCGTGCATTCTGCTGGACATGACCGTGGACCCGTGCGAGGCGGTCTTGATCGACGGTCGTGTGCCACGAGGTGCGCACAGCTTCAGGGTGGAGTCCGGCGGCGACCTTGCACTGGCTCTGGCGAACGGCCTCAAGCCGGTGCTTGCCTTTCAAAAGCGCTCCGGCGCCAGTGGGTTCGGCCCCGGCTCGCCGATCCTCGTGCGCTCTGACCAGGAGCTCCCCTCGCACCTGAGCAGCCGGCTGGCGCGGCTGACCGGCCACCCGGTGGATCCCTTGCCGCGGCCGCCCCGGGTGCACGAGGAAGTCCGGTATGTACCCTACCTCACCTGCATCGGCCTCGTCATGAGGCGCCGGGCATGAAAAGGCGCCGCAATCAGCCTCGCGAAGAGCGCCGGACAGCCCAGGTGGAGCTCAACCTCCTGGCCGAAAACGAAGGGGGCAGCGGGCTAAGCAAAACACGGCGCGGCTGCACGCTCCCGTTCCTTGGCGGCACAAGCCTGTTCCTGATCGTCCTCGAGGCGGTTCGCACGGGCCTGGGTTAGGCCGCCACGGCCCCCGCCCAGCCCTGACCGGACTGGCGCCTAGTGGCCTAGGCCATTCCCTCTATTCAGATTTGCGCACCCGGTGCATAGAGTTGGGACACAAGCTGGACTGATACATAGGAGCCGCCCAAGCTCGAGCTCTGGGCTGCATTTTGAGGAGTGGGGTATGCACGGTCTGTACGGATATTTCGCCAGGAATCTGAAGGGCAAGAAAGGCCAGTCTGGGTTCACCCTGATCGAGCTCCTGGTGGTGGTCACGATCCTGGGCGTACTTGCCGCGATCGTCACGCTGAGCCTGGTCGGGCTGACCACGAGTGCCCAGGCCAAGGCTTGCGAGCAGGAATACAAGACTGTGCAGGCCGGTCTGGATGCCTACATGGCTTACTTCAACGTCGACACGGTGACGGCGGCCGGCCCGACCAGCAACATGGCGGCTCCGGTCGTGCTTTACAACGCAACCGGGACGCCTACGTTCGTCCGCAACTCGCCGACCAATTTCGCCTACACATGGGACTCGTTTGGCCGCATCACAGCCATCAGCGCGGCGGCAGGCGGTCCTGCGGTGCCGGCTGGGTGCGTCGTATCCGGCTAAGACAATCAAGCAGTTGGGAGGGGTGGAGGGGGGCGCCGCGATGGCGGCGCCCTTCGCCTTTTTGGGAGGAGCCCAGCCTTGAGGCCCGAGGACCCCATCCTGGTGAGCGCCGCCACCGCTTATCTGGTGCTCGTCGCTCTCCTGATTGGCAGCTTCATCAACCTGGCCGCCGACCGGCTGCCCCGCGGCGAGTCAGTGGTTCGACCCCGCTCGCACTGCCGTTCCTGCGGACGGGTGCTCGACGCGGTGGACCTGATCCCAATCGGTGGCTACCTGATCAGGGGCGGGCGCTGCGCGAGCTGCCACGCTTCCATCGGTATCTCGTCGCCCGCGGTCGAAGCTCTCTGCGGTGCTGCCATGCTGGCATCGATAGCGGCGATGGGGCCCTGGCGCGGGGCTGCCGTCGGTTTCGCGGCCTTGTCGATGCTGGGTGGGATCGTGCTCGGGTGGGGCGGGCTGCGGCGCGCTAAGCGTGGATCCCAGCCGGGTTGACCGTGTGGCGCCGCGCGTCGTGCTCGGTGATCAGGCCGGCCCGCAGCAGCTGATTCAACGAGCGCTCGAGCGTCTGCGAGCCCTCGCGGAGGCTGGTCTGCAGCACCGTTCGCAGCTGGTCAGTCCGGCCTTCTTTGATCATTGACCGCACGGCGGTGTTGGCGATCAGGATTTCGAACGCCGCGACGCGTCCGCCCCCGACTGCCGGCACCAGCTCCTGGTAGATGACCCCCGCGACGCAGCTGGCGAGCTGGATCCGCACCTGCTGCTGCAGCGCGCCCAGGTAGCTGTCGATGATCCGGTCGAGCGCCTGGGGAGCGTCGTTGGTATGCAGCGTGGCGAGCACGAGGTGGCCCGACTCCGCGATGGAAACCGCGGCGCTCATGGTCTCCAGGTCGCGCATTTCACCAATGAGCACCACGTCGGGGTCCTCACGGAATGCGGAACGGAGTCCTTCCGCGAACGTAGGCGTGTCGTCGCCCACCTGGCGTTGATCCACGATCGATAGCTGATGCTTGTGGACGTACTCGATCGGGTCCTCGATCGTGATGATGTGGAATGGCCGGGTTGCATTGAGGTGGTCGATCATCGCCGCTTGAGTCGTCGACTTGCCGCAGCCGGTGGGCCCGGTGACCAGGATCAGGCCGTGCTGCCGCTCGAGCAGCCGGTGCACGACCTCCGGAATTCCCAGCCTGTCGAAGCTGGGGATGACCAGCGGCAACAGCCGAAAGGCGGCCGCAATCGAATTGCGTTGGTGGTAAGCGTTACCGCGAATCCGTGCGCGATCGCGCCACGTAAACGAGAAATCGACATGGCGGCGCCTCTCGAGCTCCTTCCACTGCTTTTCATCCAGGATCTCGCGCAGCATGCGCGCCGTGTCCGACGGCATGAGCACCCTCGAGCTCTCGTCCAGGGCCTCGAGCTTCCCATCTTTCCTGATGCGAGGCTTGCTGCCGCAGCTGAGCAGGAGGTCCGAGCCACCGGCATCGAGCAACCGATGCAGGGCGTGATCCAGGGTCGTCAATTGCTGCATCGTTCGCCTCATATTTGACCGGAGCGGCAGCAGGCGAGGTATCGGCTCACTCGGCGACCATGCTCAAATGTCCCGCTCCCTCATGGGCTCAGGTCCCAAGTGCCGGGTCCTGGTTGCCCTTACCCGGTTTGTCCCAGCCGAAGCGGGACCAAAGCCTCATGTGCCTTCGTCGATGCGCCCATACGATTGATGGACTTGGAAATCTCAGCCCGCGAGCGGCGGCGTGCGCGGCCGCGTCTTCGCCGCACGAGCCTCCTGTGATGGCGAAGTACGCAGAGATCCTGTTTCGGCACAGGATCAGATTCACTGCGCTGGTGATGATTCCGATCGCGCTCGGCGTGTCGGTTGCCATCCTGTTTGTGAGCTACCGTGCCACCGCAACCCTGAGGATCGAAGATCCTTCGGCTTTCGGGGCGTCATTCGAACCCGTCGGCTGGACCACAAGCCAGACGCCTGGGCAAAACCTGGCCGACAGCGTGAACCAGGTTGTCAAGGCACCGGCCTTCGCGAACAGCCTGTCCAGCCGGCTGTCGAGCGCCGGCTCAGTCTCAGGTGACGCTGAGCTCCGGCAGACGCTCGCCTCGACTGGCACCAGCTTGAAAGCCAGCGCTTCGGGTTCGCATTTGATGACGCTGGCGTATACCTGCCCGCGCTCGGCCCTTTGCATGAGCGTCCTGACCAACACGATCGACATCTTCAATGAGCAGCTGGCCAGGATGCAGAAGGAGCAAGCAGCTGCTGCCAACGCCTTCTGGAGCGGCCAGCTGAAGGATGCCGAGGCCAACCTGGCGACTGCCCAGACGGCGCTGCATGACTTTGCCGTCGCGAATCCAACCGCGACCATCGACGCGAGCTCGAGCAATCCCCAGGCGGTGGAGCTCGTACGCAACGTGCAGCTGTGGCAGGCCAAGGTGGTGGAGACTCAAAACAGCTTGAGCCAGGCGCAGTACTTGAGCACGGCGTCGGCGCGCTTTCTCCAGATGGGAACGACCGTGGTCGACCCACCGCACATGACCGGTAGTCGATTCGTCGGGGACGGATCCAGCCTGGTGCCGGGCGCCCTGGTGCTGCTGGCGGGCCTGGCCCTGATCGTGACGTACATACACCTACTCGCATGGGGCGACAGGACCGCGGGAGACCCAAAGGTGCTCGAGCGTCACCTCGGGGTGCCTGTGGTGGCGACGATCCCGAAGCTGGTGAGCTCCCGTGGGGTCTAGGTCCGTCAAGGAAAGTCCATCCTTCCCCGAGGAGACTGATCAGGGCCTCTCGGAAGACGGTGAGCAGGCAATCGACGACGAGGCTGAGACTGCGACCAATGGGAGCGCCGAGCTCGCTGATGAGCTCGAGCAGGTGACCCGAGACAGTACACAGCCCGCTGCGGCTAGCGAGCAGCTTCGCAGTCAATTCTCCCGGTCGATCAACGAAGCGTTGGCCCGGCGGCAGACCCTTCCCGGGTTTGCAGATCCACGGCTGGAGCGGATCAATTCCATCGAGCTGCCGCCCTGGTTCATCGACCGGTGCCGGAGCGCTTACCTCTCGGTAGCGTTCGACCCGGCGACCGTTTGCCGCGTTATCGGCGTGACGAGCGCTGCTTATGGCGAGGGCAAGACTTCGGTTGCGATCGGCATTGCCACAGCGATGGCGGTCGATACCAAGAAACCGACCCTGCTGATCGAGTGCGACTTTGCTGTCCCGTACTTCTACAAGTTCTTTGGCATCGGCGAGGCGGGAGGCCTAAGCGATTGGCTGGCGGGAGGAACCCGCTTGAGGATCGTTCGTGGAGCGGCGCTCGTTCCGAACTTGTTCGTGATTCCCTCGGGAACCCCTCATAACGAACCTGCCCAATTGTTCTATCAGCTCGTCGACCGAAAGGTGTTCGAAGGGTTGCGAGACTGCTTCGGCAACGTGGTCATCGACTTTCCGCCCATGCTGAACGTGTCCTACGGTACGTTGGCCAGCGCGCTGGCAGATCGATTGCTGATCGTGGCCCGAAGCAGATCGACCTTGACCGCAGACCTCCAGACCCTGGTCACCCGCATCGGGAAGGATCGTGTGAGCGGGATTGTGCTCACCGGGACTGACGACCGAACCCCCGGTTGGCTGCGGCCCCTGCTCTAGCACAGGTTCGGATGTTGGTCGAGAGCGGGGGTACCGTCGGCGATTTCGTGGCGCCACAGCCCGTTTCGCCGGCGGCCATCCCGCGCACTGCGGGTAGCTTCGGCGAGGTGTGGCAGCTCGTGACGGCGCCGGGGACTCTCCGCTTTGAGGTGCCGGCTTCATCGGCGGCGCGGCGACGACTTGCGCTGCAGCTGACGACCCTGCCGCCGGGCGCCAACGTCATCCTGTCGTGTGCGGCATTGGGATCACGCGGACGCAGTCGCCGGTTGGCGCGAGAAGCCGGCATCGAGCTCCTGCGCGAATACGTGGCAATACCCTCCATCGATCCGCCTACCTGCTACGTCGAAGACACGTCCGCGCTTCGCTATTTATTCACACAGCTGCTGACGCTCCCGCGTGGTGGAGGGGCATTGTCGGCGTCCCTCGAAGCCATCAAGAGGGTGGCTCACTCGTTTTTTCCTGCAGACCTCGTCGGGTCGCTCGCACCGATCCGAATCACCCTGGGAAGGATTCCGACCAGCCCGACGATCCTGGCGACAGCTCAGGATCACGCCGGCGCGAAGGCGATGCTTGACCTGCCTGGCAAGGAAACATTGGTCGTCGCCCTGTCCAAAGACCCGAACGCGAAGCTCACGGTGCTCCTGATTCCACGCGGCAGCCCCCGGCCAACACTCGCGATCAAGATTCCCACCACGCCGGCGGCGGCGGCGACCATCGCAGCAGAGAGGAGAGTCTTGTCCGCACTGCACTTGCGATTGCCTGACACGATTCGGGCGTCGGTTCCCAGGCTGGAGGACTTTCCGGAGGCCCCACCCGATCCGTTGCTCGTGACGACAGCCCTGCCGGGATCTCCCATGACCACTCGCTACCACGCATGGCGGCACCTCGCCACCCCAGCGGCTGTGCGCGCCGACTTCCAGGCAGTCGAGGCGTGGCTGGCGAGCTTCCAGGGTGCCACCGCGGGACCACGCGAGCCCGTCGACATGGATGGTGGTGTGGCCGAGGTCTTGCGCCGGAGGTTCGCTGACGATCCAGGGCTGTCTAAGGCGCTGGCCGCACTGGGCGTCATCTATGCGCGCCTTCGCACCACGAGCACCCCGCGCACTGCCGTGCATGGCGACTTCTGGTTCGGCAATCTACTGCTGGTTGGCGATCAGATCTCTGGCGTGATCGACTGGGAGGCCGCCACCGCCTGCGGCGAGCCGGTTCGTGACCTGGTTCGATTCGCGCTGACCTACTCCCTGTACCTGGATCGCCACTCGCGAGCCGGCCATGGCGTTGCCGGGCATCGCGGGCTTCGGGCCGGCGAATGGGGTTCGGGCGTCAAGTGGGCTCTCGATGGCACGGGGTGGTTTCCGGATCTCACACGCGAGTTCGTACGCAGCGGCCTGGCTCGGCTGGGCGCTGACCCTGACCGCTGGCGGGAGGCAATGCTGGCGGGAGTGGCCGAGGTGGCGGCGACCGCCGATCACCTCGAGTTCGCGAGGCAGCACTGGCGGCTGTTCGAGCGTCTTACGGAGCCGGCCGCCACCCCCTGACGCGACTCATTTCCGGCGCCGGCGTGCGAGCACGGCCAGGAACGCGAGGACAACAAGCGCCGCCGCGCCGCCGACCCACAGGAGCGCGGGCACTCCAAAGGGGCTCCCGGCAACCGGAGTCACTTGGGGCGTGGTGACAGGCGAGGTTGAAGGTGAAAGCTCGGTGGGGGACGGCGTGGGGGAAGGGGAATCCGTTGGGGTCGGCGATGGCGGCTGAGGTAGCGGAGGGTTCGAGGACGGTGGAGGGGGTGGAGGCGTGCCTCCCATGAGCAGAGGAAAGATGTCGCCTACGTTAGCGTCAGC
>DATHDR010000332.1:0-3766 GCA_035318965.1 Verrucomicrobiia bacterium
CTGAGGTTAAACCGGGCCATGTCCCGGTAGTACGCGGGATACCGCTCTTGGTCGAGGACGCGCGCCAGGAATGGCATCACCTCGGTAGTTAGAAAGAAAGGGTTGGTCAACCGCTCGTGGCCGAGCGTGGTCTCGTGCCCGCTGCGTCCTCCGATTCCGCAGAAGGAGCCGCTCCCGTGAGTCGGAAAGATTGCTAGGTCGTCTGGCAGCCCGCGCAGACGAACCTGCAGCGTGCGCAGAGCCTCGAGCGCAAGGTGGACAGCCAGGTGAGGACCGAACAGGTCTGTGCGCGCGATCGCGCCGATCATGACCGCGCCGCCTGAGAAGAGTGCTCGCGGCCGCTCACCTTCGACCAGTAGGTAGCTCTTGTGGTCAGGTGTGTGGCCTGGCGTGTGAAGCGCGCGCAGCGTCAACCCGCCGAAGGCGAGCTCCTGTCCCGCATCCAGCTCGCCGATCGCTGTTCCCGCCTCGGCCGCCAGCTCGCCACGGCCGGAGGCGAAGTCGTTGTGGAGATGAGTGTCGAGTGCGTGGGTCAGCTTGATACCCAGAGCCTCGGCGCGCGTCAGGTACCCGTCCACATCGCGATGCGGATCGACGACCAGCCCGACCTCATGGTCCTGATCTACAAGCAGGAAGCTTGCGTTGCCGAGCTCAGTCGCAGGAAAGGCTTCGACGGCGAACATCAGCGATCACCCGAAAGAGATCGGCGCAGTCGTCAGGAGAACCCAAACCGTGACGAGCGTCACGGCCACCGCCCCGCCGTAAAAGACCACCTGCGCCGGCACGCTCTTGGCGGCCTTGACGCCGACATCGACAAGCAGGTAGCGAAGCCGATGCGCGAAATGGAAGAACGGCACGGCGATCAAAACGAGCAGGTACAGCTTCACGATCGGGTTGGCCAGGAAGCTGAACCACGTGTCGTAGTGGCGGTCCACGACCGGGACGATGTTGAGGGGTCCGAGGATTCCCTGCACCAGGATGTGCACCGGGATCAGGACGGCGGCGATCACGCCCCCCTGCGAGAACATGAACCACCAGAAGAGGTGGGCGTAGGCGGTCCGCGGCTTATGGTCTGTCATCTTCCAAAACCGATCAGAACGGCCGCAATGACGATCGATGCCAGGGCCCACATGGCGAACATAGAAGCCGTGATCAGCATCGAAGGCAATTGCCGATCCAGGAGTTTGATGCGGATGATCACGCCGGACAGCCTGAGGAACGTGATGCTGTGGTACAGGGAGAACGCGAGGCAGATCACGCTGAAGACGACAAACGCGGTCGAGCTATGAGGCGAGTAGCCGGCCGGCCCGTCCCCGGCGCGCTTGATCTCGATCAGCAGCCACAGCGCCAGGGGCACCGCGGTGAACTCGCGAACCATGTAAAGGAAGTAGTGCCGCTTTCGCACCCACCATCCCGACGGCATCGACCACCTGTAGCTGCGGATCCCCGCGGGCGCTGACGTCTGGGCATGCGCCTTCACTAGTCGCGGTTTCCGTACGGGAGCACGAAGCGCATCGTGGTGTCGAGCTTGGTTTGCTGGATCGCCTTGGCCGGGTCGACACCCTTGGGGCAGACCACCGAGCACTCGCCGACGAAGCTGCATTCCCAGATCCCCTCTGCGTCGGCGAGCATGGGAAGGCGCTCCTTGAGACCCTGGTCACGCGAGTCGAGGTTGTAACGGCGAGCGAGCGCGATCGCAGCCGGACCCAGGAACTCGTCGTTGAGCCCGTACACGGGGCAGGCTGCGTAACAGAGCATGCAGTTGATGCACTCGCTGAACTGCCGGAACTCATCGATCTGCGCCGGCAGCTGCCTGTGCGCACCAGCCCCGAGCGGAATCTCCTGCTTGCGGATGATCCACGGCTTGACTGACTTCAGCTTGTGCATGAAGCCGTCCATGTCGATGACCAGGTCGCGGATAACCGGGAAGTTGTTGAGCGGCTCGACGATCACGGGACGCGGCCAGTAGTCGCGCAGAAAGGCATTGCAAGTCAGCTTGGGCGTCCCGTTGACCATCATCCCGCAGCTGCCGCAAATTCCCATTCGGCATGACCAGCGATAGCTCAGGCTGCCGTCGACGTACGACTTGATGTGGTTCAGCGCATCGAGCACCACCATGCTCTCGTCGGCGAATGGGATGTCGTAGGACTGCAGGTGCGGCTTCTCGTCCTTATCGGGATCGAACCGCGTCGCCTTGATGGTGATGCGCTTTTCGGCCAAATGTCTCTCCCCTAGTAACTCCGGGCCTGCGGCTGGAAGTTTGTGATGCGGACGTCGCGGTAATCAAGTCGCGGCCGGCCCCCATCGCGTTTGAACGCGACCGTGTGCTTCAGGAATTTCTCGTCGTTGCGCTCCGGGAAGTCGCGTCGGGCGTGGGCGCCGCGAGACTCCTCGCGCGCAAGCGCCGAAACCGCGATCACCTGCGAAACCTCCAGCATGTAATCGAGCTCGAGGACGGCAGTGAGCTCGGTGTTGAAGGTCCGACTCGAGTCTTCGACCTTGATCTGCGCAAAGCGTTCCCGAAGCACGCCGAGCTCCTGGATCAGCGTCTCAAGTCCCTCCTTCGTGCGGAACACCCCAGCACCCGCGTCCATCTCCCGCTGCAGGTCATAGCGGATGTTGCCGATCTTCTCGTGTCCCTCTTTCTTCTCGAGGTAGTCGACCTCGACGCGCCGTGCTTCGTCCCAGAGGATCGCGTCGACTGGATTGGAAGTCACCGGTTTGGCGGAGCCGGCGTAATTGGCAGCCGCGCGTCCAGCCGCAGCGCCGAACACGAGGCATTCGGACAGGGAGTTCGAGCCCAGGCGATTGCCTCCGTTGAGGCCGACGTTGGCGCACTCTCCAGCGGCGTAGAGGCCGAGGATCTCGGTCGCGCCCGAGATGTCGGCGTCCACCCCGCCCATCATGTAGTGCTGCACCGGTCGAACCGGGATCGGGTCTTTGACGATGTCGATGCCGACGAACTCCCGCCCCAGCTCGCGCATGAAGGGCAGTTTGCGATCGATGGTCTCTTCGCCCAGGTGGCGCACGTCCAGGTGCATGAACTTGCCGTGTGGCCCTTCGAAGCCACGTCCTTCCTCGAACTCGGTGACCATCGCGCGGGAGATGATGTCGCGCGGACCGAGCTCCATCTTGTTCGGCACGTATCGCTTGAGGAACCTCTCGCCGTCTTTGTTGGTGAGATAGCCCCCCTCGCCACGCACCGCCTCGGTGATCAGGATGCCCGTGAAGGGCAGGCCGGTCGGGTGGAACTGCACCATCTCCATGTCTTTCAGGCCGGCGCCGGCCCGATAACCGAGCGCCATACCGTCGCCGGTGCAGATGTTGCCGTTGGTTGTGAACGCATAGACGCGGCCGAGACCCCCCGTGGCGAGGATCACCGCCTTGGCGGTGATCGCGTCGAACCGCCCGCTGCGCTGGTCGAGAGCGATCACGCCGACGCACCGCGAGTCCTCGACCAGGAGCTTCGTTACGAACGCTTCGTCGTGGCGGTGGATCTGCTCGTACTTGAGCGACGTCTGGAAGACGGTGTGGAGCATGTGGAAGCCGGTCTTGTCGGCCGCGAAGCACGTCCGCCACGTGGTCATGCCACCGAAGGGACGGGCGGAGATCTTGCCGTCCGCGTCCCGGCTCCAGGGGCATCCCCAGTGCTCCATCTGGATCAGCTCGACCGGCGCCTCGCGCACAAAGGCTTCGACGACATCCTGATCGGCCAGGTAGTCGGAGCCCTTGATGGTGTCGAACGCGTGGGTCTCGTATGAGTCCT
>DATHDR010000333.1:0-2164 GCA_035318965.1 Verrucomicrobiia bacterium
GTCGAGCCGGGCTTCCAGCCGGAAGTAGAGGAAGAAGCCGACCGCGACCAGGACCAGGGCCATCGCCGCCGTGAAGGCCAGGGTCACGCGCAGGCGAATCGGCACCCGGCTCAACGCCCACCGTCCCGCCGCAACCGGTACCCGACCCCACGCACCGTCTCGATCGACTCGACCCCGAACGGGCGGTCGATCTTCTCGCGCAGGAACCGCACGTAGGAGTCGACGATGTTGGAGCGGTTCTCGTATTCGTAGTCCCAGGCGTGCTCGATCAGCTGGAAGCGGGTGAGGACCTCGCCACGCCTTCGCATGAAGACTTCGAGCAGGGCGAACTCCTTTGCCGAGAGGTCCATCTCGCTTCTCCCCCGCCATGCCTGCCGCGTCGCCGGATCGAGGCGCAGGTCGCCGACCCGGAGCTCGGTCGGGCGCTCCGGCGCGCCGCGGCGGACGACCGCGCGCAGCCGCGCCAGCAACTCCGCGTAGGAGAAGGGCTTGGTCAGGTAGTCGTCAGCGCCGCGATCAAGCCCCGCGACCCTGTCTTTGACCGCGTCGCGCGCGGTCAGCATCAGGATCGAGGACCAGACCCCCGACTCCCTCAGCCGTCGGCAGACCTCGAGGCCGTCGATGCCGGGAAGCATCAGGTCGAGGACGATCGCGTCGTACTCGACGGCTTCGGCTTTCCACACGGCTTCCTCCCCGTCGCCGGCGACGTCGACGGCCATTCCCTCCCGCTCGAGCCCGCGCCGGATCAGGCCGGCCATCTTCGCTTCGTCCTCGACGATCAGCACTCGCATTGGGCGTCCTGAGCCAGGTTGTCGAGCAAAGATGAAAGCAGGATGAATGACGGATGAATCCGGTCCCGGCCCGGCGGCGCTTCGCAAGCGCGCTTCTCGCGATTTCACCCTGAGCAACGCGACCCGCATCGCTTTCATCTCCGTTTCACACACTCGCCGTACCTTGCCGACGATCGACCTTGAACCCTCGTGGCATCCAGACTCCGGCGGTACTCGCGCTCGCAGCGGCGGCGGCGTTCTGGGGATGTGGCTCGTCCGGAGGCGGTGCCTCGACTAGCGCCGCTGCGGTGAGGCGCTCCGCGTCAGCGGATCGGCCGCCCTGGTCGCGGCCGACGATCGATCCAGCGAACTTCGAATCCCGGGTGACCAACCCTTACCTGCCCTTGGTGCCCGGCACGACGCTGCTCTACCGGGGCGTGATGAAGGACGGCACCACCCCTCAGGTCGACAACTTCACGGTCACGCACAGGCGCAAAGTGGTGATGGGAGTCAGCTGCACGGTGGTGCGCGACACCGTCACCTCGCGGGGGCGGCCGATTGAGCGCACCTACGACTGGTTCGCTCAGGACCGCCAGGGCAACGTCTGGTACATGGGCGAGGAGACCCAGGAGCTGCGGCACGGCCACTTCGGCAAGATGATCGATTCCGGTCCTGCTGGCGTGAACGGCGCCCAGCCGGGGGTGATGATGGAGGCGCACCCGACGAAGGGCGACTCTTACTGGCAGTTCCACTGGCCGGGGCACGCGCTGGATACCGCGATCGTGCTCGGAAGCGGCGGCACCGTCACCCTCCCCTACGGAACTTTCAAACACACCCTGTTGACCCAGGAGCAGTCACCGCTGGAGCCGGGCGTCATAGATCACAAGTGGTCGGTGCGGGGAATCGGCTACGTCGAGGAGCGCGCGGCAAGCGGAACCAAAGAGCAGATCAAGCTCGTCCGCGTGACCCACCACTGATATCGACCCGAGGAGGACGCCGTGAGCGCTAACAACCGTTCAATCGCAAGGAGGGGAATCTTGGCGCTGGCCGTAGCCTGCGCCCTTGCCGGTGGTGCTGCCGCCACTTCGCCGACGCTGGCCGCCACTCCGGCTGGGCTGATCATGTCGGGCGCGGGGCCGGGCTGGCCGACGACGATCAGCCCGAGAGATTTCGTGCCGCAGGTGACCAACCGCTGGTTCCCGCTGAAGCCGGGCAGCGTCTGGCGCTACAAGGGCCTCAAGGAAGGCGTGAAGACGACCGACACCGTGACCGTCACTCACCAGACGAAGCGCATCCTCGGCGTCGCCACCACCGTCGTCCACGACGTCGTCAAGGTGAAAGGCAAGCCCGAGGAGGTCACCGACGACTTCTACGCCCAGGATCGCGAAGGGAAC
>DATHDR010000334.1:0-2098 GCA_035318965.1 Verrucomicrobiia bacterium
TGTTCTCGAAACTGAGCAAGCAGCTCGGTACCGACCCCAGCACCTGGACGTGGGGCAAGGTTCATCAGCGCACGCTCGAGAACCTGGTGGTCAGCGGCCTCAACTACGGGCCGAAGCCCGACCGCGGCGACGCCTACACCCCGCTTGCGGCGCCCGACTTTCCGTCCGCACACGGACCAAGCTGGCGGATGGTCGTCGACTGGGGCGCCCGAACGTTCAAGGGCATCTACCCCGGCGGCCAGAGCGAGAACCCCGCATCGCAGTGGTATGCGGATCGGGCCGCCACGTGGTGGAATGGCGACTACGCACCCATGCTCACCGCCGACCAGGCGGCCTCGTCCAGCGGCGCGAAGGCATGGAGCTTGAAACCATGAGGCGGTTGGCGGCCGTGCTCCTGGCCATCCTCATCTCGATTTCGGCTGTGCTGCTGGGAGTGTGGTGGGCGCCCTTCGCCATCGCCGTCGTCATCGGCATCATGCAGCGCCGGGCCCGCATCGCGGTCCCAGTCGGAGCGGTCCTAGGCTTCGCCGCCTGGGCCGTGCCGCTTGGCTCGGCCCACCTCCAATACGGCCTCCGCCCGACCGCCGAAAGCCTGGCCGCGATCATGGGCTTCAGCCAGCCCGCGATTCCGGTCGTGCTTACATGCGTGGTCGGCCTGCTTCTGGGACTCTCGGGCGCCTGGCTCGGCTCAGCGGTCAGAAGCCTGGCGGAAGGTCAGCCGGCGACTTCCCGGTAGACAGCCTGCGTCTCGTCCGACGGGGGCACTCCCAGCTCTTCCTTCAACAGACGCACGCACTCCATGTAGACGCGGATGGCCTCAGCTCGCTCACCCTTGCGCTCGAGCATGCGCATGAGCCTGCGATACCCCGACTCGCGATACGGCTCGAGGCGGACGACCTCACGCGCGTGGCTGATGGCCAGCTCGAGCTCGTCGTTCGCGGCCAGCGCCTCGACCCTGCATTCGAGGGCCCGGACCAGTGCGTCCGCCAGCACCGCCCGGCGGCCTTCGGCCCACGCCCCGTCATCGCCAGGCAGGAATGGACGCCGGAGGATGGTCGTGGCGAGGAGCGACGGTCCGTACGCGGACTGCGGTTTGCTCACCGCCAGCAAGCCTTCGGCCGCATCCACTCCTTCCAGCGCCGCCTCGACGTCGATCCAGGTGCCGGCGGGCGGCGAGAACTGGTAGCAGCCGAACGCGTTGGCGATGATCCGAGAACGCTCGAGCCCCAGGCCGGCGAGTCGCGACCGCAGCCGGCTGACGATCGCGCTGATGGCGAGGGGCCACGACGCGGGTACGGATTCCGGCCAGAGCGCCGCGGCAAGCGCGGACTGGGCCACGGCCCGCTTCCTCTCGGTGACAAGGTAGGCGAGCACGAAACGGCCTTGCGGCCCGCCGAGCCTTGACTCGCGGACGAGGTGGTCTCCAAGCTCGACCTGGACCTCGCCGGTAAGGTAGACCCTCAGTGCAGCTGTTTCCAAAGATTCACCAAACCCTGCCGGCGAAGATGCTACCGCCGGCCCGACCCTGCCAAGGAGATGCAATGAAGAAGCGAGTCGAATGTGAATGCGGCTGGGTGATCGAGACCGATGACGAGGAAACGCTCGTCAACGGTGTCAAGGAGCACGCGCGCGAGGTCCATCACATGGAGGGAGTGACTCGCGAGCAGGTCCTGGCCCAGGCCAAACCCGTATAGAAGCCGCCACCGAGCGGCAGACAAAGGAGTCAAGACGTGAAGTACCTCTACCTTCTCTATGCCGACGAGTCCAAGATGCCCGCGCCGGGCACCCCGGCTTTCGACGCCCAGAACGATGCCTTCAACAACTACTTCGCCGAGATCGACGGAAAGGGCATGTTCAAGGCGGGCGATCCCGTGCAGGCGTCGAAGGCGTCGAAGACAGTTCGCGTCCGCAACAACTCAACCGAGGCGGCCTCGGGACCCTTCGCCAAGGGCGCCGAGCAGCTGGTCGGCTTCTACGTGATCGAAGCCGCCGATCTCGACGAGGCGGTCAAGTACGCGGCGAAATGCCCCGCGGCCAGCGTCGGGGCCGTGGAGGTCCGCCCGATCATCTCAACAACTTAGTCGACGAGCTGGGGCCG
>DATHDR010000335.1:0-3496 GCA_035318965.1 Verrucomicrobiia bacterium
GCAGGTCGAGCTCCTCGATGAGGCTCTCCAGGTTTCGCGCATGGCGGTCGAGCGAGTAGACGGCGCCCGGCGGTGACGCGGATTTGCCGAAGCCCATGTGGTCGGGCGCGATCACGCGGAAATGTTTGGAGAGCGGCGGAATGAAGCTCCGGTACAGATACGACCAGGTCGGCTCGCCGTGGATCAGGATGATCGGCTCGCCGGAACCTTCATCGACGTAGTGCATCCGAAAGCCGGAAGCGGTCGAGAAGTGGGGCGCAAATGGGAAGGTGCCGTCGAAGGTCTCCCCCGCCGGGATTCCGCCCATCGACACGAGCCTACAGATTCTTTATCGTGCTCGTGCCATGACGAGTCTTTACGTTTGGCTCAAGTTCATCCACCTGGCCGGACTGGGGGCTTTCCTGTTCGGCCACGGCATCGCCGGCGGCGCCTCGCTGGCCCTGCGAGCCAGGCCGGCTGGTGATGTCAGCCGCGCTCTGCTTCAGCTGTCGATCTGGTCGTACCGGATCGCCTACCCGGGCCTGCTGCTGCTCCTCGTCACCGGTGTCTGGATGGGTTTCGCGGGGAGCTGGTGGGGACGGGGCTGGATCTGGGCGTCGATCGCGGTCCTGGTGGTGGTGTTCGGCCTCATGTCTTTCGTCTCGATTCCCTACCACCGTGCGCGCGACAGCGCCCAAGAAGGCGATTCGGCTCTCGCGCAGCGGTTGGATCGAACGCGCCCGTTGCTGGCGGTCTGGATCGGGGCGGTCGGAGTGTTGGTCCTTCTCTTCCTGATGGTGTTTAAGCCGTTTTAGCCGCTGCCTTTCGGTAGCGGTCGTACTGCATCCGGAAGAGCTCGATCACCCCGGCTGCGTCTTCCGGCCTCGCCATCCAGCAGCTCACCCAGCCGGTCTCAGGCAACACGTGATGAGGCTGGGCTCGGCCCGCGGCGATCATCTCGTCGTGGAGCTTGCGCGGCAGAGGCAGGTCGGCGAGGCGGTCGCCATGGACGTGGCCCATCTCCTTGCTTCCGTACCGGTATTCTGTGCCGCCGAAACGGTGCGGGAAAGCCTCCACCCCTGGCCACGATGTCACAGCCTGCCTGATCAGCTCGCCTGCACCGCCTATGACCTACGGTCCTCCGTGCTTGCGGAAGAATTCCATCGCGTCGGCAACACTTGGTACCGATACAACGTTGTCGCGAGCGAAGCCCGCGGCATCCGGCCACGAGCTCTTGCCAATGCGTGAGGCCGCTGATTCGCGATCGTAGTCGGTGCGCCGAAAGTCGACGTCCGGTCCAAGTGACGCCCAGTAGGCGCCGGGTTCCCCGTATGGCATGCCGACGCTGCCTGGATTGACGATGCGTACGCCGTCCACCGTTCGGTCGAACTGCATGTGCGTATGCCCGCACACGATCACGTCGGTCTCCGAGCCGGCGGTAAATTCGCGCAGCCGATCCTCCGGTGTGGCCGCGGTCATCATCTCTTCGTCGCCCCGCGGCGACCCATGACAGAACAGGACGCGGCCGAGTCCGTCTATCTCGAGCCGAACTTCCGCCGGAAAGGACGCCAGGAAATCTCGATGCTCTTTCGACAGCTGCGCCGCGCACCAATCGGCCGCCGGGCCAGCGAGACGCGGCTTAGCTGAGCCATCGAATCCCGCGACCAGGCTTCGGTCGGCGTTGCCATGAAGAAAGCGCACGTCCGGAAGCGCCATCAGGACAGTGAGCGTCTCCACAGGCAGCGGCCCTGAGGCAATGTCGCCGCAGACCACGACGAGGTCAGGCGTCTCGCGGGCGACCTGCTCCAACACCGCCTCGAGAGCGGGAAGGTTTCCGTGAATGTCGGACAGCACTGCGACCCGCATCCAGGACGAGTGTACCCAAGAGCTCTAATTCAGGTTTGCGTCGGCTCCGCGGCAAGCGTGCTGTCGAGCATTCGCAAGAGCAGGCGATGCGGAAGCGCGCTCGCCAGGCCATCGCGGAGCGCACACAGCAGAGGGTTTTCGATGTGAACGCCGCGACTGGCCTGGCGTGACATGGCCACCGCGCGGTTGGCGCGTCGCATCCTTTGCATCTCATACATCTCGAAAGCGCTGGCGATATCGGGTGCACCCTCCAGGCTTTTTCCCAACGCGACCGCGTCCTCCAATGCCTGGCACGCACCCTGACCCTGGTTTGGCGTCATCGGGTGTGCCGCGTCGCCTGCCAGCGTCACGCGTCCATGGCTCCAGCGTCGCGCGGGCGGGCGGTCGTACATGTCGTTGCGCAGGATCGCGGCTGGCTCGGTCGCGGCGACCAGAGCTGGAATCTCTTCCTCCCAGGCGGCGAAGCGATCGAGCACATCCTGCTTGTGACCTCCAGGCCCCGCCGTTTCGCCACGGGGCTCCTTGGTCACACACGCCCAGTAGATGCGCTGGTCTGCAAGGTGAAAGGCGAGGAACTCCGAGCCGCGCCCGATCCAGTTGACACCGTGTCCAGGCTTGAGGGACAGGCCTTCGCTGTTGACCATCCCCCGCCAGATGGTCGCTCCCAGGTAGACCGGGTCGCCGTCGTCCAGCAGCTGGCGGCGCACCGCTGAGCGCAGGCCGTCGGCGCCGATGAGCAGGTCGCCCGCGTCGGCAGTCCCGTCGCGCAGCTTGACCCTTACCTGGGCGCCGGCCTCCTCGAAGCCAATGACCTCAGCCCCGAGTTTCAGCACCTCGCGGCCGAGCCTCCTGACCAGTGCAGATTGCAGATCGGCGCGGTGAACCACCGATACGTTGGAGCCATATCTCTCGGAGATGGCACGCAGTGGAGGCTCCATCAGCAGGCGGCCGCGCCAGTTCCGGAAGAACAGGCGGTCTATGGTCATCGCTTTGACCTCGACCCCGAGGGCTTGCATCGCGCGAGTACCGTTGGGCCAGATCATCAGCCCGGCGCCGATCTCTCGCATCTCTCGCGAGCGCTCGAAGATCTTCACCTCCACGCCTGCTCGACGCAGTGCGATGCCGGCCGCCAGGCCGCGGATTCCAGCCCCGGCGATCAGCGCCTTCATTCAGCTGCGGGCGCGGGTCCAGGCCTCGGCGAGGCGGTCAGGGCCGAACGTCCCCTTGGAGATGAATGCGAAAGCGCCCGATGTGGCCATGCGAGCGGCGAATTCCTCCGGGTCGTAAGTGGAAAGGAGCAAGACGGCGACCATCGGGTGCTGGGCGCGGATTCTGCGGCTTGCCTCGAGCCCGTCGATGCCGGGCAGATGGACGTCCATGAGGACCAGGTCGGGGTGAAGGCGGCCCGCCGCCACCACCGAATCCTCGCCGGTGGCCGCCTCCCCGACGACTTCGAAACCTTGCGTCGCGTTCACTACCTGCCGTGCCGCGGACCGAAAGGCTTCCTGGTCGTCGCAGATCAAGACCTGGACCATGGCTCGAGCTTACCCGCGAAGGCGCGGGCGCCCAAGGGTGCCTGCACCATGTCAGGCGGTGGGGCCAGCCCTATCCTTGGCCCCATGCCGATCAGGGTCGTGCTCGCCGACGACAG
>DATHDR010000336.1:0-11728 GCA_035318965.1 Verrucomicrobiia bacterium
GCCATGTGCGACGGCAATGTCCTCAGCCTCCTTCGCGCGGCGCAGCGACAGGGCGGTGTTTCCACGCATCCGTTCGGCTGCGACAAGGCGCGCCGTGATGGCCGCCTCCTGTGCGGCGTCGCCGATCGAGCGAGACTGCTCGATCAGTCCCTCGTTGATTTCAATGAACTCCGTCAGGTGGCCGAGCGCGAAGGCTACGAAGCTGCCAATGAAGCGAGAGCCAATCTCGCCCTGGATGTCACCCGCCATTCGGCACGCATCCACGGCTCGCTCGACGGTGCGCGTGAAGTCTCCCATGGGACGCTCACCGCTCCACATCTGGATGAGTGCCTCGGTCCTTCGGGCGGTGGCGACAAGGGCCAGCGATCCGGCTTCATCCGCAAGCGCGGCGGCCTCAGCGGCGGCCTCGGCGGCTCCGCGGTAGTCGGCTTTCATCACCAGAACCTGGGTTTCGAGCAGCCGAACTCTGGCCCGGGTCTCGAGTCCGCCGCCGTTCGGCAGCGCCGCAGCTGCGGAACGAACGATGTTCAGAGCTGATTCCAGGACCCGCACCTCATGTCGCGTGCGGGCCCTGTCGCCTGTCGCCAGCGCCCATTGCAAGGCACGACGCGCCCGTTCCGTCAAAACGTCGCCTTCCAGAGCGAGCTCGGTAGACAGAGTGAAGGCGCGTTCGGCGTGATGGGCGAGGATCTCAGTCAGCTGGCCAGGGTCCCCAGCCGCGCGCTCCAGCGCCGCACCAAATCGATCGTGGAGCGCCGCTCGCTCTGACTTTGGCAACGAGCCATAGGCGGCGTCGCGGATGAGCAGATGGCGAAAGGCCAGCTCGTCGCCGTCGCCATCGCCACCGATTACCAATCCCTTGCGTCGCAGCGATTCCAACGTCTCCTCAACATCGCTACCACCAGCCAACGCCTCTAGCTGCCCTAGCTGGAACCGCTGCCCGATGACACTGGCCGCTTGAAGCACACGCTTCTCGCGATCGGCCAACCCGTCGAGTCGCGCCGCCAGGACCGCACTGATGCTCTGTGGCACTCGGATCTGGTCGATCGCACCCACGGCACGCCATGCGGCGCCTTCGTGGACCAGCCGCCCTTCGTCGATCAGCATCTGAATGAACTCTTCGCAAAAGAGCGGAGTCCCCGCGGAGCGGTCGATGATCTGGTCGCGCAGTTCCGACGGCAAGGCCTCGATCTCGAGCAGCCTAGAGATGAGAGTCCCGGTGTCGTGTGGGCTCAGCGGGTCGAGCGTGATGGTCGTCGAGTTGGGTTTGCCGGCGCCCCAATCGCGACGCTGCTCCAGGAACTCGGGGCGTGCGATGGAGATCACCAGCATGGGCGCGTCCGCGACGCGTTCGACGAGCTGCTCGATCAACGTCACGACAGGCGGCTCCGCCCATTGGAGGTCATCGACCACCACGATCAGAGGCGCTGCCTTAGCGAGCGCTTCCAGGTAGCGCCGGACACCCCAACCCAGCTCCCGGTCGACCCGTTCTGCAGGCGTATCCGGCATGACCGACTCGGCCGCCTCGAATCCCAGCATCACCGACAGCCTGGCCCTGATGGCCGGACGCTGGGGGTCGTCGTGGAGCAGCTCGCCTAGCCACCGATCCAGTTTCTGGATGGCCGCGTCACGCTCGTCCGCCAGCGTGATCCCGGTGTCGTCGCGCAGGATCTCGATGAGGGGCCAGTAGGTGATCCCTCTGCCGTAAGGAAGGCAGCGGCCGCGAACCACTCGCGCGCCCGAGCTCGTCAGCGCTGAAAGCGCTTCAGTGACCAGGCGCGATTTTCCGACGCCGGCCGCGCCCACGAGCGTGAAGAGGTGCGCCTTTCGATCGGCAGCCGTGCGCGCGAAGGTGTCGAGCAATAGGCGGAGCTCGCGGTCGCGCCCGACCAACACAGCGTGGAGGCCGGCGACACCGCGCGCCTGCTCCGGTACTTGAGTGCGGGCCTTGACCGCGCGAAAGGCAGCCAGCGGGGTCGACTTGCCCTTGGCCGCGACCGGGTCATGTGGTTGGTACTCGATCACCTTGCGCGTGAGCTGCTCGGTCAGCGGGCCGACGACTACTTCGCCGGGCTCAGCACCCTGCTGCAGGCGCGCGGCAACATTTACGGAATCACCGCTGACCATGAACTGGCGGTCTTCGCGAGCTGCGGTCACCGCCTCTCCGGTGTTGACCCCGACGCGCACCGCGAGATGGGAAGCCCCGTCGCGGATCTCGAGCGCGGCCCGGACCGCCCGCTCGGCATCGTCGTCGTGAACCACCGGAACGCCGAAGACGACCATGGCCGCGTCGCCGGCGAACTTTTCCACCGTGCCGCCGTAAGACTGCGAGATCTCGGCGATCCGGTCGAAGTAGCGGGCCATCGTGGCGCGAACTACCTCGGGGTCGCTCTGCTCGGCCATCGCTGTAGAACCGACGACGTCGGCAAACAGGATCGTGACGACCTTGCGCTGCTCCGGCACGGTCCCGATTCTAGGTGCGAGCGCCCGCCGCCCTTAACAGGCTAGGTATCTGTTGTTGCGTCTTTGAAGGACCATCCGGTGATGCGATCGATCTGGATTGCAACGACCGGCCCTTCTGGTACGGCCGTCCGGTACTGGGCGTACTTTGTGACGAGCAGGTCGGTGGCGCGCTGAGTATGCGCTTCATCGGTGACCACCCGCGCCGTGCCGTCCGCGCGCACCCACCAGAGCTGGTTCCAGTCGTCCTCGTAGTGATCCACCAAAACAGAGACCATGGGATTTGCGGCGATGTTCCTCAGGCGCTTGAGGTTCGTCGATTTTTTTGGCTTCGCGTCAACCGCGAAGTAAACAATGTCGCCATCAAGCGCAAAAACCATCGGGACGATGTGCGGTTTTCCTTCATCGCTCACCGTCGCAAGGCGAGCGACCATGGAGCGGGCAAGACGCTGTCTCGCCTCGTGCGATTCCACTTCGTGAAGTGTGGACGCTGCACCGGCCTTTCGGATTATCGTTGACCCGTGCAGCGGCTCCGGACGTACACGGTCGACGAGGCGAACAAGGAATTGCCTCGCGTGCGCCGGATCGTCGCGCAGATCTCCGAGCTTTCGGCTTTATTGCCTGAGCTCGAGGACCAGGCTCGCATCGCCGAGTACCAATCGAAACGAAAGACGGGGGGAGCCGAGGATCGTGACCGGCACCAGCAGGCGCGCGACGCAGTCAGCGGCGCGGAGCTCGAGCTGTTGAAGGCCGTCGCGAGCCTCAACGGAATGGGCATCCAGCTCAAGGGACCGCTCGAAGGCCTGATCGACTTTCCGTCATATCGCGATGGTGAGCTGATCGAGCTGTGCTGGAAGCTCGGCGAGGAAAGCGTCCAGCACTGGCACCACATCGGCGAGGGTTTCGCCGGCCGAAAAAAGCTCTAAGTCTCTTTTCGCTCCGTAGGCACTTTCCCTCTCACCGCCTCGAAAACCGACTTTGCGACCCCGGCCGCGTCGAGGCCGTTGTCCCGAAGGATGTCGGAGGCCTTGCCCTGCGGCAGGAACTGATCCGGCAGCGCGAGCATCCTCACCCTTCCGGCCAGCCCGTGCGGGGCAAGCGCCTCGAGCACTGCGCCGCCAAATCCGCCGGTGCCTACGTTGTCCTCGACCGTCACCACCACAGGGTGGCTCCGCGCCCAGTCGGTGATGCGCGGATCGACCGGCTTGATCCACCGTGCGTTCACCACCGCACAGGAAACGTTCTGCATCTCCAGGCGCTCGGCCGCCTCCGTCGCGACCTCCACCATGCGACCCGCCGCAAATATCACCGCGTCCGAACCCTTGCGCAGCTCCTCCCAACGTCCGACGGGCAGAGGTTCGACGGGGAGGTCTGGGGTCGCCGGCACCGGGCCCTTGGGGTAGCGGATCGCAACCGGACCGTTTGTGGCGAGCGCCGTCTCCAGCAACGCGCACAGCTCCGTCGCATCGGCCGGCGCCGCGACCTTCAAGTTCGGAATGAGGCGCAGATAGGAGAGGTCGAAGATTCCGTGATGAGACGAGCCGTCGGGACCGGTCACACCTGCGCGGTCGATCACGAAAACGACCGGCAGCTTGTGGAGCGCCACGTCCATGATCGTCTGATCGAAGGCGCGGGCGAGGAAGGTCGAATAGATGCAGACGACCGGGTGCATTCCTGCCATCGCGAGCCCAGCTGCGAACGTGACCGCGTGCTGCTCGCAGATGCCCACGTCGAAAAAGCGGTCGGGAAACTCTTTTGCGAAGTTCAAGAGACCTGTTGAGGACGCCATCGCCGCGGTGATCGCGCACACCTCCGGCCTTCTCGCGGCAGCGGTCATGAGGGCCTCACCGAAGACGTCGGTGTATGTGAGCTCGGTCGAGCGGGCGCGTCCGGTCAACGGGTCGAACGCCGACACGCCGTGCAGCTTGTCGATCTCGTCGTCGACTGCCGGGCCGTATCCGTGTCCTTTTTCTGTGACGACATGAACGACGACCGGCTCGCGAAGCTTCTTCGCGCGCGACAGTACCTCTTCGAGCGCAGGCTCGTCATGTCCATCGACCAGGCCGGCGTACTTGATGCCGAGGCTCTCGAAGATCGTGGAGGGTTGAAGCAGCTGCTTGAGACCTTCCTTGACGCGATACGCCGCCTGGTCGGCGGTTGAGCCGACGAGCGGCAGGTCGCGGAGCAGGCGGGAGATCTCGTCCTTGATGCGCTCGTAACGCGGGTCGACCCTGAGCTGCGACAGGTGGCGGGCGAGGCCGCCGACGGTGGGCGCGTAAGAGCGGCCGTTGTCGTTGATCACGATCACGAGGTTGGGCGGCTGCAGGTGGGCGATCTGGTTGAGGGCTTCGTATGCCATGCCGCCCGTCAGCGCGCCGTCGCCGATGACGGCGACAACGTGGCCGTCGATGCGCTTTCGCAGCCTGGCTTCGGCTATGCCCAGGGCGTAGCTGAGCGATGTGGATGCGTGGCTGTTCTCGACCAGGTCGTGGTTCGATTCTTTTCGCGAGGGATACCCGGACAGGCCGCCTGCCTGACGCAGGCCGGGAAAATCCTTGGCCCTGCCCGTCACGATCTTGTGGACGTACGCCTGGTGACCGGTGTCCCAGACGATCGCGTCCTTCGGGCTATCGAAGACCCTGTGCAGGGCGAAGGTCAGCTCGACGACGCCGAGGTTCGGCGAAAGGTGGCCCCCGGTCTTCGACGTCTGCTCGACCAGGAACGCTCTGATTTCCTCCGCCAGCTGTGAGAGATGCGCCTGGTCGAGCGCGCGCAGGTCCGCGGGCGAGTTGATGGTCTCCAGGATGCCCATGGTCTGGTTAACGCTCGGCGCCCGACATGAGTTCCGCGAGAGCGATGCAGAGCCGGGTTCCAGCCCCGCTCGGGCCACGGAGCACCGTCGTCAATTCGGTGTTCGTGTTCCAGCTCGAAGCGGCGATGTCCAGGTGCGCCCAGGGTTTCCCCGCCACGAACTCGCCGATGAACATCCCACCCAGTATGGTCCCCGCCTCCCCGTACTCCGCGTTCCTCAGGTCAGCGATCTGGCTGCGCAGCAGGATCCGGTAGTCGGCGAAGATCGGCAGCCGCCACACCCGATCTCCCGCATCGGCCGCGGCTCGTTGGACCAGGTCCCAGAACTTGTCGTCGTTGCTCACCGCCGCGGTCGCCGCATGACCGATCGCGATCTTGGCGGCGCCGGTCAGCGTGGCCAGGTCGATCAAGTGCGTCGCGCCGTTGCGCAAAGCATGTGTCAGCGCGTCGGCGAGGATGAGCCGGCCCTCAGCGTCGGTGTTGACGATCTCGACCGTCTTGCCATCCGCGCTGACTACGACATCGCCGGGGCGCTGCGCCGAAGGCCCGGGCATGTTCTCTGTTGCGGCGACGACCGCCATCACGTCGATCGGCACCCTGCGGGATGCGATCACGTCGATTGCCGACAGAACCGCCGCCGCGCCGGCCATGTCTCCCTTCATCTGGCTCATCTTCTCGGCGGGTTTGATGGAGATGCCGCCGGAGTCGAATGTGACTCCCTTGCCGATGAGAGCCAGGACCGGGGAGCCGGCCTGCGGCTGAGCGCCGTGCGGCTGCGGACCGCGATAGCGGAGCCGGACAAGTCGCGGCGGGTTGGCCGAGCCGGCGGCGACTCCGAGGATCAGGTTGTAGCCACCCGCGCGCAGCTCTGGCGGACCAAGGACCTCGATCTCGAGCTGATGCCGCTGAGCGATGCGCTTCGCTTCCTGCGCCAGGGCATCGGGCGTCAGCTCGTTCGGTGGTGCGTTCTGCCATTCACGGGCCCGGTTGGTCGCTTCACCGTTCTCCTGCGCCGCGACCACCTCGTGCTCGCGACCGAGGCCGAACCCGGTCAGCACGAGCTCGTCGATCTCGCGGCGCTCCGGCTGCGCCCCGGTCTGCCGCGAGCGTCGCTCGAAGGTGCCCATGACGCAGCCCTCGACCACCGCCTTCAGCGAATCCATGCCCAGCGGAGGTTCCGCGCGCACGAGCCCGATGCGCTTGTAGCCGTACGTGCGTGAGGCGCGGATCAGCTCGTGATGGGCTGAGCGCAATCGCTGCCCGTCGAGGTCTCGCATCGCTCCGACGCCGTACAGGATCACGCGGCGGGGTCCCGACCGGACGCTCGTGGGCACCGGCAAAACCTCGTGGATGCGGCCTCGGAACTCGGCGCTGGCGATCATCTCGGACAACACGCCGCCGAGCGCGCGGTCCAGCTCGAGGGCGCCGCCCGACAGGCGCTGTCCGGTGGCGACGGGGACGGCCAGGGCGTCGACGGGAAGCTCGGCGGGCGGCGTCGAAACCAGGGTGACCTTCACGAGCGGTTAAGCGTACCCATGAGGATCGGTGAGGTGATCCGCGACGAGCTCGAGGACGTGGGCCACGCGCAAGTTCACACGCCGGTGGCGCGCCGCGGCCTCGATGTGCATGAGGCAGCCTGGGTTGTCAGACGCCACCACCGTGCATCCGGTCTTCGCGATGGCGTCCAGCTTCCACTGCGCCAGGCGTCCAGCGACCCGCGGCCACTCCACGCTGAACGTGCCGCCAAACCCACAGCAGTTCGCGATGTCCGGGAGGTCGACCACCTCATAGCCCGCCAGTTCGAGCAAGAGCCTCGGCTCGCTCTTCAGCCCGAGCTGGCGCAGGCTCTGGCACGAGTCGTGGTATGCGACCTTCAGGCTCATCGGGTCGGCAGTGACGAGCTTCGGGTTGGCAGCCAGCAGCTCGAGGACGAACCGGGTGGAGTCCCGCATTCGCGAGCTCAGGTCCGCCGACACCTCGGCGCCCCAGTCCGGGGCGTCGAGGGTGAACGCGCCGAAGCACGACGCCGAGGGTGTGACGATCAAACCCTTGGAATTACCAAGGCTTGCGGCGAGCGTCGTGTGCAGGGCGGCGCCACCTTTGAAATCGCCGGCGTTGGCGGCGATCAGCCCGCAGCACCACTGACCCTTGGGAAAACCGACGTTGAAGCCCGCCGCTGTCGCGATGCGCTCCAGCGCAACCGCCGCCTGGGGCTGCACCCGGTCCACCATGCACGACGCGAAGATGGTGAGCGGCTCTCCATCCACGTCGCTCGGCTTCACCTGGTCGCGATAGGGAACACGGGCGAGTCTGGGGGTACCGGGAACGAGCCCGCTGAAGGGTGCTCCCGCGCGAAGCATTCGGTCGGCAAGCTCGGGCCTTTTCCACAAGCCCAGCACCGCCTTCTTGCGCAGCGACTTGCGTCCCTTCTTGCGGTGCTCGAGGATCTGGCGGGGCAGCGGGATGTCGACCGGGCAGATCTCCTGGCACGCGTTGCACTGAGTGCACAGCGTGTTGGGCAGGTCGGACGCCTCGAGGCCGTGGTGAAAAGGTGTGAGGACCAGCCCGATCGGTCCGTTGTAGATGTGCCCGAACTGGTGACCGCTCACCGCCATGAACGGTGGGCACGCGTTGGAGCAAGCACCGCACCGGATGCACGTCAACGCATCGCTGAATATTGGGTCGGCGCGCATCGCTTCGCGACCGTTGTCGAGGATCACGCAGTGCATCTCACGCGGCCCGTGGACGCCGATGGTCAGGGACTGCTCGATGTCCGCCGATCGCGACGGGCCCGTAATCCAGTTCACGTAGCTGGTCATCACCTGGCCGGTGCCGCTGCGCGGCAGCATGCGCAGGACGGCCACCGCGTCGTCGAGCGAGGCCACCACCTTGTCGATGCCGAAGAGCGCGATGTGGACGGGCGGAAGCGTGGTCGTCAGGTCGGCGTTGCCTTCGTTGGTGACCAGCACGATGGTCCCGGTCTCGGCGATGGCCATGTTGGCGCCGCTGATGCCCACCGTGGCGTCGATGAACTTCTGGCGCAGCGAAGTTCGCGCGTGGTGCTGGATGGCTTCGACCGTCGCCTCCGTGCCGAAAACACGTGCTGCGTCCTCTTTCGTGAGATGAATCGCCGGGGCGATCAGGTGTGATGGATGTGTGTGAGTCAGCTGCACCATTCGCTCGCCGAGGTCGGTCTCGACCACCTCTATACCGAGCGATTCCAGGAAGGGGTTGAGCTCGATCTCCTCGGCCGCCATCGATTTGACCTTCGTCACGACCATGCGCCCGGTATCCGTACGCGTGCTGCCCGCGTTCCAACAGATCTGGGCGATGATTTCGCGCGCCTCGGCCGCGTCCTTCGCGAAGTGGACCTTGCCGCCGACAGCCTCGAGCCTTGCCTTGAACTGTTCGACCAGCTCGGGCAGGCGCTCGAGGTTGGCTTTTCGCCGCTGCTTCAGGTCGGCGCGGCCCTCCGCGAAGTCGAAGCTTTCGAAAGCTTTGTCGCGCCGAGAGCGCAGCCCGGTCAGGGCGTGGATGAGCGCTCGCTGGAGGTCCGGGTCGTCAAGCGCCTTGTTGACCCGGTGCGAGAAGTGGCGCCGGGATTCAATCACGCGGAGAGGATGCTTGCTTCAACGCTTCGACAACCTCTTGTGGGGTCGACACCGGCGCCAAGCATATGGTTCCGACGCACACCACCGCACGCTGGTCGCCATCGGGGTCGATCACCGTGTACGGATGGGCGAGCGAAGCAGCGCGCGCGAGCTCAGGGTTGCGCGTCGTCACCTTGATCGCGTGCTGCATCCGGTCCAGCGCGCGAGCAAAGACCGCGGCCATGAGGCCGTACTGCCGCGGCAGCGCCGCCACCGACTCGAGGGCCCGGCGCGCGCGGTCTAGAAAGGGTGCTTCAGGATCGCCCTTCAAAATCTGGAGCTCGACCAGCGCCATCGCCGCGGTCGAGTTTTCGACCAGGGGCTTGATCGGTTCGGCGAGACGGCCGAGTTCGTCACCCGCAGCGTGGTCGAAATAACCGCCGAGGTTGGGATCGCCATATCGCTCCTCGATGTGCGAGGCGAGGTCTACCGCCGCCGGCAGCCATTGGTCGCCGAGCCCGGCCTGGTGAGCGCGCAGCGCTGCCCACAGGCTCCAGACCTGGTCTGGGAGCTGGCCGCCGACGCCGGCTGAGTGGTTCATACCTTCGCCGCGCCGGTACGCGTCCTTGAAGAGGCGCTCGAGCAGCTTGCCCGCGTGCTCGCGCAGACCGGGCCGGTCGCGGCGCCGGTCCGCCTCCAGGTATGAGACAGCAAGCGCGGCGTTCCATGACGTGTAGACGCGCTGGTCGACGTATGGCCCCGGCCGCTGCGCGCGCTCTTCGGCGTCCATCGAGTAGTAGTGCTCGTCTGCGTCCTGGCTCCCGGCGTAGAGGCCGGTCTTCGGGTGGCGGAGCACTCTGTCGAGGTAGGTGGTTGTGGAGTCGAGCACCGAGTCCAGGCCCGCGAGGGCGAGTGAGCTCACGAGTCCCGCGTGATCCTCCAGCATCTTCTCGAAATGCGGGACGCTCCAGTCCTGCGTCGTCGAGTAGCGGAAGAAGCCGCCTTCGACGTGGTCGTACGTGCCGCCCTCAGACATGCGCTCGAGCGTGTGCACCGCCTTATCGCGAAGCGACGGGTCTGACCGAACCTGCGACTGTTCGAGCAGGAGGAGGATGGCGTCGGTTTGGGGGAACTTGGGTGCGTTGCCGAAGCCTCCGTATTGGGGGTCGTAGGCATTCGTGACCGCGTCGAGGATTGAGTTCACGATGCTGTCGTCGAGCGACCCTGCGCTGCGCGCGACGGTGGAAGCGGCGCGTTTCCGCGCCTCCAGGACGCGGCTCGCGATCTCCGGCTGGCTGGTCCGGTAGTAGCCGGCGACGCGGGTGAGCGCGTCCGCCATCTGGTCCGGCGGCAGGTACGTCGCGCCCGTGAGGATGTCGCCCGAAGAGGTGAGGAAGGCCGTCGACGGCCAGCCGCCCATGTTGTAGCGCTGGTTGATGTCCGGGCGAACGTCGTTGTCGACCCGGATCGGGACGTATTCGCGGTTGATGAGGTCGATCACCCCGGCATGCGAATAGGTCGTTTCGTCCATGACGTGGCACCAGTGGCACCACACAGCAGAGATGGAAAGGAGGATGGGCCGGCCGCTTCGCTTGGCCTCCTCGAAAGCAGTCGATGACCAGGGCTGCCAGTTGATCTCGGCGGCTCGGTTAGGTCGCGGCGAAAAATGAAATTCGCCGCCGGGTTCGGCCACACGACAAGGTTACGCGGGTGAAACAATGGCACTTGTGATCTCGACCAGCGCGGTTGACGCGTACATCGAGAAGAACTCGAAACGCTTCGTCGACGAGCTGAAGGAGCTGTGCTCTTTCCCGAGCATCTCCAACCACGGCAAGGAAGCAGTCGAGCCGGCCCGCGACTGGATCGCGGATCGCCTGTCCCGTTTCACCGACCGCGTGGAGACGCTCGACGCGGGAGGCATGCCCGCCCTGTACGCGGAGGTACTCGGAGCCGGCCGGCGGAAGCTGCTGCTGTACCAGCACTACGACGTTCAGCCGGTGGACCCGATCGACCTGTGGGACTCGCCTCCGTTCGAGCCCGCAGAAAAGGACGGGCGAATCGTCGCCCGCGGCGTCGCCGACGACAAGGCGGACGTGATGGCCCGCATCCACGCCCTCGAGACCTTGAAGGGGCTCGGCGAGGTGCCGGTCACGCTGCGCTTTCTCGTCGAGGGCGAGGAGGAGATCGGGTCCAAGACATTCGAGAAGATCGCGCACGAGCACACGAGCAAGCTGTCCGCGGATGGATGCCTTTGGGAATCGGGCGCCTCGTTCGACGACGCAGGACGCCCGACGCTGCAGTTCGGATGTCGCGGGCTGCTCTACGTGCAGCTTCGCGTCAAGATGCTCGCGTTCGACCAGCACTCGGGTTTCGCGTCCATCTATCCGTCGGCGGCCATGTACCTGATCGGAGCGCTGGCGAGCCTGCGTGACCAGGAGATGAACGTCAAGCTCGACGGCTTCTACGACAAGGTGGTCAAGCCGACCGAGGCCGATCGCCGGATGATGGCGAGCATCGACCCCGAGGTCGACAAGCGCAAGGAGCTGGTGGGCTTTGATCGCCTTATCCGCGATCCCAAGCCAAAAGAGGTGATCGAGCAGCTCCTTTTCACGCCGACCTGCAACATCGCCGGCGTCACGACCGGATACCAGGGACCGGGCTCAAAGACCGTCCTGCCGGCTGAGGCGACCGCGAAGCTTGACTTCCGGCTGATCCCCAACCAGGACCCTGCCGACATCCTGTCGCAGCTGCGCAAGCACCTTGACTCTCACGGCTTCGAAAAGGTGGAGATCGTGTGGAGCGACGCCGAGAAGCCCGCGCGCTCAGACCCCGAGTCAGCGGTCGCGAAAGCCGTCATCGAATGCGTT
>DATHDR010000337.1:0-4329 GCA_035318965.1 Verrucomicrobiia bacterium
CGGCAAGGAGGATCACATCGGGATGCTGGCGCTTGACCTCGCCGATGAGCCACTCCCAGAACGGGAATGGCTTGGTGTGAGGGTTGTCGACGCGGAAAACGTTGACGCCCTGGTCGACCCAGAACAAAACAATCGAGAGGAGCTCATCCCAGAGCTCGCGCCAGTGTTCGGTCTCGAAGTCGAAAGGGAAGATGTCCTCGTACTTTTTCGGCGGGTTCTCGGCGTACTGGATCGTGCCGTCGGGCCGGTGCTTGAACCATTCGGGGTGCTCGCGCGTGTAGGGATGGTCGGGTGAGCACTGAAAAGCGATGTCGAGGGCGACCTGGATTCCGTGCTGACCGGCAGCGCTCAGCAGATGGTGGAAGTCGTCCATGGTGCCGAGTTGGGGATTGATGGACTTGTGTCCGCCTTCTTCCGAGCCGATCGCCCACGGACTTCCAGGCTCGTCGGGTCCGGCCACAACCGAGTTGTTCGCCCCTTTGCGATGCGAGTGGCCGATGGGGTGGATCGGCGGCAGGTAGAGAACGTCGAATCCCATCTCCGCTATGTCCTGTAGGCGCTTCTCCACGTCACGGAAGGTGCCATGCGCTGTTGGAAGTGCGCCCTGCGCGAGCCCGGCGGGGTCGCCCGCCGAACGAGGGAAGAGCTCGTACCACGAGCTGAAGCGTGCCAGCTCGGGGTCGACGACGACCTCGAGCTCTTTGGGATAGGTCACGGCGAGGCTCTTGTCCGCGTAGCGCTCCATCAGCTGTGCCAGCTCGTCGCCCAAAGCGGACGACGCGGCGGCGCGTCCCTTCCGGATCGCGGCAGCGTAAGCCTTCAGGCGATTCGAGTCGGAACCATCGGCTCGGGTGGCGGCCGCCTCGACCATCCCGGCGGCGACCTCCAGCTCGAGAGTGATGTCCTGCCCCGCTTCCACGCGTTTGGCAAACTGCCGGCTCCACGTCTCGAAAGCGTCAACCCAGCCCTGGATCGTGTAGAAGTAACGGCCGAGCTCGCTGACCATGAACTCGGCTCTCCACCGGTCGTTGACGACCGGCACCATGGGCACGTCGCTCCAGAGCTGAGAAGACTGGTGGCGCCAACGCAGCACGCACGACAAGGCGTCATGCCCGTCGGCGAAGACGTCTGCCTCCACGGTGACGCGCTCGCCGACGGTTCGCTTGGCGGCAAACTGGCCGCCGTCGATCTCGGGCGTCACGGATTCGATCACCACACGCCTACGGCCGTCCGCCCGATCGGGCGTGATCGAGTGCAGGAGCGGTGGACGCTCGAGGGGCCGTTTCACCGGAGCGCGGGCCATCCGTTGAATCGTGCCATGATTCGACAGGGTGCTGAGATCCATCGATCCGGCAACAGGCCGGGAGCTGGCAACATTCCCCGAGCTAGACCAGGCAGGGATCGAGTCTGCGATCGAGCGAGCCTGGTCCACCCGCCACGCGTGGCGCGACGCCGGCGCCGAGGTGCGGGCCTCGATCCTGCGCTCGGTCGCCGGTGTGCTCCGGGCGGACAAACAGAGGTATGCGGCCCTGCTCACCTCCGAGATGGGAAAGCCCATAGTCGAGGCCGAAGCCGAGGTGGAGAAGTGCGCCTGGACTGCCGCCTGGATCGCCGACAACGCACCCCGATTGCTGGCCGACGAGCCCATCGAGAGCACCGCGTCGGAGAGCTACGTGAGGTTTCAGCCACTGGGGGTCGTGCTGGCGGTCATGCCTTGGAACTTCCCCTTCTGGCAGGCGTTCAGGGCGGGACTTCCCGCGCTGGCCGCCGGGAACGTGATGATGCTCAAGCACTCCTCGAACGTGCCTCAGTGCGCGCTGGCCATCGAGGAGGTATTTCGCGAAGCCGGAGTGCCCGAGGGCGTCTTCCAGACCTTGATGATCGGCTCGGGTCCGGTCGAGCGAATCGTCTCCGACCGCCGCGTGGCCGGCGTGACGCTGACCGGCTCGGAGGGAGCCGGTTCCCTTGTGGCGGCAGCTGCCGGCAAGGCGTTGAAGAGATCGGTCCTGGAGCTTGGCGGCTCCGACCCGTTCATCGTCTTGCGCGACGCCGACGTTGCAGCTGCAGCGACTGTCGCGTGTCGAGCCCGGAACCAGAACAACGGACAGAGCTGCATCGCCGCCAAACGATTCATCGTGGAGGAATCCGTCGCCGATGACTTCGAAGAGCTGCTCGCGAAGGCCGTCGGCGCGCTCCAGATCGGCAATCCGATGGACCGCGGCAACCAGGTTGGTCCGCTGGCCCGCGCCGACCTTGTCGACGAGCTGGAGCGCCAGGTCACCGAGTCGGTGCGCCTTGGCGCCCGGACCCTGACCGGTGGAAAGAGGATGGACGGCGGCGGCTATTACTTTCAGCCGACGGTGCTCTCCAACGTTCGCCCAGGAATGCCCGCCTATCACGAGGAAACCTTCGGGCCGGTCGCGGCCGTGATCCGCGTCGAGGACGCGGAAGACGCGCTGCGCGTCGCCAACGACACTGACTTCGGCCTGGGATCTGCGATCTGGACCGCGGATGTGGGGCGGGCCAAGAAGCTGGCGGAACGCGTCGAGGCCGGCCTGGTGTTCGTCAACGGGATGGTCGCCTCCGACGCGCGGCTGCCCTTCGGTGGGGTGAAACGCTCAGGCTACGGCCGAGAGCTGGGGTCGTACGGCATCAAAGAGTTCGTCAATATCCAGACAGTCTGGGTAGGCCCGGCTAAAACCTAGGCCGCGCTTTCTGGAAGCGCTGCCTTTTTCGCGGTCTTCCTCTTGCTCGCAGCCAGGTGTTGGCGCGCGAGCACCGAGTAGCTCTCACGCAGAGCCCTGTCCGGGTTCAGCCCAAAGCTGCGTGCCATCTCGGGCAGCACGCCCAAGGGTCCCTCGAGCTCCACGAACCAGCCGAATTCCAGCGCGTCCAGGGTGACGGCGACGCCGTCGAGCATCCATTGTGTGCGGCGCTTCGGGTACGACCACGCGACCTGGAAGCCGAGCTGCAGGAGGAGGTCGAGGGTCGCGTGCGTGTCCGAGACGGCGACCTCGGTCTCCTCTCGGATCTTGACCCGACCTTCAAACCTGGCCGGTCCCTTGGCGGTGAGAACTCCGCGCGGTCCTCCGTCGAGGACGCGAAGCCTGAGAGTAGTGTTGCGGGTGGATTTGCCGGGCCCGTCGAACCGATAGTTCTCCTCGCGGTACCGACCATCGAAGTGAGCGCCGCGCTGGCGCAGCATCGCGCGCAGCTTCTTGTGATCGTTGGGTCCCGACACCCGGAACTTCAGCTCACTTTCGATGCTGCGATCGCGAAGGTGTCGTCGCTGGCGGCGGCGCGCCATTTGCGAGGAGAGAGTAGCGCGAGCGGTTAGGCCGCGGTTTGCTTTCTGATCCGGTACAGCGAGCTCACGACCGCAGTGCACTCGTCCTCGATGTAATCCATGCCGGCGACCTCAGCAATCCGGCGCGCCTCTTCGGAGCGGATGTCCAACTGCAGCCACAGCGCCTTCGCACCGACCGCAACCGCCTGCCTGGCGATTTCTGGCGCGTCGGCGGCTGGCCGGAAGACATCGACGAGGTCAATCTTCAGGGGCACCTCGCTCAGCGAGCGATAAACACGCTCGCCGAAGAGCTGGTCGGCAAATGGATTGATCGGGATGATGCGGAAGCCTCGCTGCTGCAGTCCTGCCGGCACGGATCCGCCGGCCTTGTTGGGATCACGCGACGCTCCGACCACTGCAATGGTGGTCGCCTGTTCGAGGACCTCCCACGACGACTTGCTCATACCTTCATCAAACACGAAGCGCCAGGGCGCCCGGCATATTCCTCAGGCGCGCATGGGATTCGGGTCGCCCGCCAGCACGCCAAGCAGTGGCTCGCCCGCGACGTAGCGGCGGATCTGGTCCCCGGCGAATCGGTAACCGCGCGGGATCCAACGCGCCGTCGAACCTGCAATGTGAGGAGTGATGAGGATGTTGGGCGCGTGCCACAGAGGATGGCCGTCCGGCAGCGGCTCAGGGTCGGTCACGTCGAGCGCCGCGCGAATGCGCCCAGACCTCAGCGCCCCGAGGAGTGCATCGGTGTCGACGGTCTTACCCCGACCGGCGTTGACGAAGAGCGCACCTGTTTTCAACCGATCGAGGAATGCGCGATCCACGAACCGCTCGGTGGTTGTTGTCAGCGGCAGAAGGTTCACGACCACGTCGGCTTGCGGCAGAAGCATATGCAGCTCCGAGGCTGGTCTGGCGTCGGGGCGTGGGTGCTGCGCCACTCCAATCACACGAACACCAAATGGTGCGAGCCGAGCGGCCAGCGTTCTTCCAATCGACCCGTGGCCTAAGACGACGACGACCTGACCTTCGAG
>DATHDR010000338.1:0-10658 GCA_035318965.1 Verrucomicrobiia bacterium
GCACCGGTCGCGGCTGCTCGATGCAGGCGCGCGACCGGCAGGACGCCGAGGCAGAGCGCGTTGACGAGCGGGTTGCCGGCGTACGTCGGGTCGAACGCCGTCTCGCCGCCGACGTTCGGCAGCCCGAGGCAGTTGCCGTAGAACGAGATGCCCGCTACGACCCCGTCGACCAGCCGGCGCGTGTCGGGCGCGTCGGCCTCGCCGAAGCGCAGCGAGTCCATGACCGCGACCGGCCGCGCGCCCATGGCGAGGATGTCGCGGACGATGCCGCCGACCCCGGTCGCCGCGCCCTGGTACGGCTCGATGGCAGACGGGTGGTTGTGGGATTCGATCTTGAACACGACGGCCCACCCCTCGCCGATGTTGACGGCGCCCGCGTTTTCGCCCGGCCCTTGGAGTACCGCGGACCCGGTCGACGGCAAGCGCCGCAGCAGTGCTTTGGAGCTCTTATAGGAGCAGTGCTCGGACCACAGAACTCCCAGCATCCCAAGCTCGACCTCGTTGGGGGATCGCTTCAGCTCCTCGACGATGGCCCGGTACTCCTCGGGGGTGAGCGCGACCTCTCGGAGCTTGCGCTCGTCAGCCATGTCGAGGCTCAAGAAGCCAAAACCTTCATTGCGTTCGCCGCGACCGAGCGGAAAAGTTTCAGTCCGTCGGTGCCGCCAAGCTCCGCCTCCGCGCATCGCTCAGGGTGCGGCATCATGCCGAGCACGTTGCCGCGCGCATTGACGATGCCGGCGATGTTGTGCAGCGAACCATTGGGATTTGCGCTGTTGGTGACGCGGCCGTTGGCGTCGCAGTATCGAAAGATCACCTGCCCCCGCTGCTCGAGGCGGGACAGCGTCGCCGGGTCGGCGAAGTAGTTGCCCTCACCGTGTGAGATCGGGACTCGGATCACCTCGCGCTCAGCACACTGCGACGTGAACGCAAGGTCGGTGCGCTCGACGACCAGGTTCGTCCACTGGCAGCGGAACTCGAGCGACGCGTTGCGGAGGAGAGCGCCCGGGAGGAGTCCAGCCTCGCACAGGATCTGGAATCCGTTGCAGATCCCCCACACGAGGCCGCCGCGATCGGCGAACTCGCCGATCTTCTCCATCACCGGCGCAAACCGGGCGATCGCGCCGGTGCGCAGGTAGTCGCCGTAGGCAAACCCGCCCGGCAGGATGACGCAGTCGCAGCCCTTGAGGTCAGCGTCTTTATGCCACAGGTACTGAAGCTCAGCTCCGAGGACCTGGTCGACGACCCAACCGCAATCACGATCGGACCACGTGCCTGGAAAGACGACAACCCCGAACTTCATCGGCGCTTGTGACCGTCCGATTCGATCTCGAACCGATAGTCCTCGATCACGTGGTTGGCCAGCAGCTGCTTGCACATCGCCTCGACCCGCTGTCTGGCTTCGTGCTCGCTGCTCGCCTCGAGGCTCACCTCGATGTACTTGCCGACGCGCACATCGGCGACTTCACGAAACCCCAGCGTGGCGAGGCCCTGCTTGACGGTGATTCCCTGAGGGTCGTTGACGACCGGCTTGGGGGTCACTATCACCCGCGCGATCATGTTTCGTTCCTCGGCTTGGGTGGGAAAAGCGGCTTGCCGACGAGGCGCTGGTAAGCGGTGAGATACCGCTCACGCGTTTGGGCCACCACCTCTGGGGGGAGGGACGGCGGATCCGATTCCTTGTCCCATCCGGCACGTGTCAGCCAGTCGCGAACGAACTGCTTGTCGTACGACTCCGGCGACGTGCCCACCTGGTAGGTCGCCGAGTCCCAGTAACGTGAGCTGTCGGGCGTCAGCGCCTCATCGATGAGGATGAGGTCGTCGCCGATCAGGCCGAACTCGAATTTCGTGTCGGCGAGGATCATGCCGCGGCGCGAGGAAAACTCCGAAGCGAACTTGTAAAGCTCCAGGCTCGCATCACGCAGCTTGGTCGCCAGCTCGTCCCCCACCTCTTTCTTGAGCTGCGCGAAGCTGATGTTTTCGTCGTGTCCACTTTCGGCCTTAGTAGCGGGCGAGAAGGTGGGATACGCGAGGCGTTCGCTCTGCCGCAATCCGGGCGGCATGGGCTCGCCGGCCAACGTATGCGAATCCTGGTACTCGGTCCACGCGCTGCCCGCGAGGTAACCGCGGACGACGCATTCGAAGTCGATCCGCTTGGCCTTGCGGACGATCATGAAGCGGCCGGCAAGCTGCTCGCGTTGATCCTTCAATGCGGCCGGGAGGTCGGGCACCATGCCCGAGATCAAGTGGTTCTCCTGGAACGTGTCGGTTTGCGAGAACCAGAAGATCGACAGCTGGGTGAGCACCTTCCCCCGGTCTGGGATTCCGTTGGGCAGGATGTGGTCGAAGGCCGACAGGCGGTCCGTTGCGACCATCAGGAGCTGGTTCGGACCCAGCTCGTATGTGTCCCTGACCTTGCCACGAGCGAACAATTTGAGCGGCAGATCGCTCTCGACCATAGCCGGCCCTGCGATCACTGAGCCTTCACGCCCAATCCGAGTCTCTGGAAAGCGAGATCGGTGTGCTCGAGCCCGACCCACGGGTCGAACACCTCATCCAACCTGGATCCGATCCGCGACATGACTTCCTTGTCCTGCTCGAGGATCGCGCGGAAGCCGGCTCCCTGCTCATCCATCGCCTGCATTGCCGCCTTCTGCACTATGAGGTATGCGTCCTCGCGCGACATTCCACCATCGACCAGCGCGAGTAGAACACGCTGCGAGAACACAACGCCACCACCGAACTGAAGGTTGCGCAGCATTTTCTCGGGACGAACCTCCAACCCGCGAAGCACCTTGGTCATCTCCTGTGCCATGTAGTCGACAGTGGCGCACGCGTCCGGGAAGATGATCCGCTCAGCCGAGGAGTGGCTGATGTCGCGCTCGTGCCACAGGGCCGTGTTCTCGAGCGCGGTCACCAGGTGTCCACGGACCACGCGCGCAAGGCCGCATACCCGCTCGGTGAGTACCGGATTGCGCTTGTGCGGCATCGCCGAGCTCCCCTTCTGCTCCTTGCCGAAAGGTTCGAACGCCTCGCCGACCTCGCTTCGCTGCAGATGCCGGATCTCGGTCGCGATCCGCTCGAGCGTGCCGGCGACGAGGGCAAGCGCCGACATGAAGTTGGCGTGCCGGTCACGGGCGACGACCTGTGTCGAGACCGGGTCAGGCTGCAGGCCCAGCTCCTTGCAGACGTGATCCTCGACCCTTGGGTCGATCGTGGCGTGGGTGCCGACCGCACCGCTTACCCGTCCAACTGCTGCATCTGCCGCGGCGCGGGCCAGGCGCTCCTGCGCCCGATCCAGCTCGGCCACCCATCCCGCGACCTTGAAGCCGAAGGTGATCGGCTCCGCCACGACGCCGTGAGTCCGCCCGGCCATGAGCGTCCGCCGGTGGCGGATGGCAAGCTCTGCCGCGGCCTCCCGGACAGCACTGAGGTCGCTTGCGATGATCCGCGCGGACTCCATGAGCTGGACCGCCATGGCCGTGTCGTTGAGGTCCTGGCTGGTCATTCCGAGGTGGACGTAGCGCGCCTCGGGCTGGCCGATCGACTCGTTGACGACGGTCAGAAAGGCGATCACGTCATGCCCGACCCGGGCCTCGACCTCCGCGATCCGGTTCGCGTCGAAGGTCGCCTGGCGGATCTTCGGCAGCGCCGAAGCTGGGATGCGCCCGAGCGTCGCCCACGCCTCACATGCGAGAACCTCGATGCGGAGCCACAGCTCGAACCGGTGCTGGTCAGCCCACACCGCCCGGATGGCAGGCGGAGAGTAGCGCTCGATCAAGAAAAGTGCCGGCTCCCAATGGTCAATGGGGGACGGGGACGATTATACGGGTGACCGGCTCGGGCAGATCTGGTAGACGCGCATCTCTCAGGCCCAAGATGCTGTGGGAGTCAGCCTGCGCCGGGTGACGCCCGGCGCTCGGCTCGATAATCGAGCACGCCGTATGCAAGAGACCCGGCCGGGGATCCTCGACGGATCTTCGGCGTCCAGGCGACCCATCTGCGTCGTTGCGACTTGCGCTACTCGCTCACGCATCAACGGATGCGCTCGCTGCGTTGCTCAGCCGCGCCTAGCATCTGGGCCACCTGGCCACCGAATCTCTCGTCGAGGCCCCCTGCCGTGTCTCTAGAAGCTCGTAACCACCTTATGAAGGCCCCCGTTTGAACCGCCACAGGCTGATGGGCCGGTGAGCGACCTGCCGCGCGAGGACGAGCGTGAGCTCGTGGAGCTCGCCAAGCGGGATCCTCGGCAGTTCGGGGCGCTCTACGACCGGCACTTTCAGCAGATCTATCGATTTGTGTATTCAAGAGTGAGGGAGCAAACAGCGGCAGAGGACGTCACCTCAGAGATCTTCATGAAGGCTCTGAAGGCCATGCCCCGATACCAGGACACGGGGCGGCCTTTTGCTGCCTGGCTGTACCAGATCGCGGTCAACGCCATCGCGGATCGCTACCGCACGCTCCGGCCGGCGCAGCCGCTCGACGACTTCCACGACCTGTCGGTCGCCGGGCCCGCGCTCGAAGAGCTCGCCGCCCACCGGGACGAGATCCGCCGCATCTGGACGCTTGTCGAGGGCCTGCCCGTTCAGCAGCGCACGGCCCTGGTGCTCAAGTTCCAGGAAGACATGAAGATCGAGGACATCGCCGTCGCGATGGGCAAGTCCGCCGGCGCGGTCAAGCTGCTCATCCATCGAGGCGTGAGCCGGCTCCGCGAAGGGGCCGACGCGCTGAGGCCGGTCGAATGAACGCGCGGCACGACCCGGAGCTCGACGACATCCTGCAGGACCAGGAGCTGCACCGGCTCGGCGAGATGCTCAGCGCGGCCAGCCGGCCCGAGCCTCCCCTCGACGACGCGTTCCGCTCGGCCTTGCGCCGCCAGCTGATGCAGACAGCCTGGGAGATGAGTGAAGGCCGGCCGTCCTTGTGGCGGCGTGTCTTCGCACCTCCGGGTTTGGCGTGGATCGGCGCCACCGCCGGCCTGCTCCTGATCGCGTCGGTCGTCGTGTTCATGCTCACCCAGCCGGCCGGTGTCAACACGCTCGTCGTCAGCAGCTCGCTGGACGGCAGCCATGGCGTGGCCTTGCAGCAGCCGATCCTCGTCTCCTTCAACCAGCCGATGAACCACCAGACCACCGAATCTGCGGTTCAGATCACGCCTGCGACCAACGTGTCGTTCGCCTGGTCGGCCTCATCCGACACGCTCTCTGTCCAGCCGACCAGCGGCAACCTGGCCCCGAATACGCAGTACCAGGTGACGATCGGACCCGGGGCGACGACCGCGACCGGCAAGCCGCTTGCCGCGGCGCAGACGATCACGTTCGTCACGCAACCCCCCGCGCCTCCCGCTCCATCGTCTACGCCCACGCCTCGGACGCCCGCGAGCTCGGGTTCGCTGTTGACCGGCGAGCACCAGCTCTCGCCGCTCGGCGGCAGCGTCACGCCGCCCGTGCAGTGGTCGGCGGATTCGTCGACTGTCTACTTCGTCAATTCGAAGGGCGCCCTGATGCTCGTGCCCGCCAAGGGTGGAGACGTGAAAATCGTCGCCGCAGACGGCGCTTCGTCTCCATCGATCTCCCCCGCAGGAGACCGCCTCGCGTACATCCGCGGCGGCAAGATCGAGGTCCTCACCTTTGCCGTCGGGACGACGTCGGAGCTCGTGGTCAAGCCGGCCGCGACGCTTGTCGGATGGGCGAAGGACAAGCTGGTGTGGGCGGCGGACGATGGCGTGTACTCGGAGGGCGCGACCGCACCGACCCGGCTCGCACCGCTTCCGAAGATCGGTGACGTGACAGTGGTCTCGGTCTCGCCCGACGGCGCTCACGTCGCCTACCGGCTGGACCAGAAGCTTTTCGTCCTCGAGCTTGCGACCGCGAAGAGCACTCAGCTGGGGCAGGCCAACGCATCCTTTTATGGCTGGTCGCCGAGCGGCGCTCAGCTTATGTACGCGAGCGGAGATGCCCTGGTCGTCTCAGACCTGCAGGGCAACAGCGTGGGCACGCTGCCGGGCGGCGAGGCGAGCTGGTCGAGCCAGGACGCGATCCTGACCGGCAGCGACACCGACCTGTACCAGGTTCGCCCGGACGGTTCGGCGCTGACCAAGATGGCGAACGGGACCTACCACCTGCCGGCCTGGGCGCCCAACGGCACAGCGTTCACGTTCTTCCGCGGAAGCGCTCTCTGGACAGCCACCGCTCCCGCGCTGCCGGCCCAGCCGACGGCTCTGGAGCAGGCCGCGGTGGTGGTCAACTCGTTCATGCAGGCGCGACAGAAGGGACAGGCTGACCAGGCAACGGCTTTCCTCGACGACAACGGGAAGCGCTCATATGCCACCGGTCAGCCCAGCCTCGTCATCGCCGGCGACCCACACTTCACGCGGTTCTACATCCTCACGGAGGGAATCACGAGCACGGAGCCGGACACCGCGACGTTCGTTGTCCGCCTGGTGCTGACGCACGGCAAGCTCGACGTCAGCGACTTCGAAGAGACACTGACGGTCATCCGCGACGCAGCGACCAAACAATTCGTCATCGACCAGGCGACAGCCGGCGCGCGCCGCGACCTGGGCAAGGGAGCCGAGGTCGTGGGCGTTGTAGTCGCCGCCGACAGCATCAAGGTCACCTTCGACAGCGACCTCGATCCCGCAACTGTTCCAGACGGCGTGCTGGTGCTCGACTCCAAGGGCAAGCAGGTGGACGCCACCGCCACGTACGCAAACCGGACCGTGACGATCACCGGCCTGGACCTCAAGGCCGGCGCTCATTACAAGCTCGTGGTCCTTACTTCCGTGCGCGATGTGCTCGGCCACAACGTCGCGTCCGAGTACAGCCTTCAGCTGACCGGCCCGGCGCTCAAGAACCAGAAGGATCGCAAGAGCGCGGGTGGTGCGACGGCATCGCCACCCGTACCCGCCGCGCCGACCCCTGCGACGAGCTAGATTCGCTTCAGAGCGCGCGCCGCGCGGCTCAGCGCGGTCACCGATCCCGAGTGGACGATCTGCCCGCTCAGCGCCGCCTCGAGCGCGTCCGCGAACGGCAGCCGCAGCACCTCCATGTCCTGCTCGTAGGTCTCGGGGTTGCGCTCGGCCTCGGTGATCGATTCGGCGAGGAACATGTGCGCACGGCCGGTCAGGAATGCAGCACCGTGCACCGTCCCTAACGACGTGTAGCGGGCGCCGACCAGCCCCGTCTCCTCAGCCAGCTCCCGCTTCGCGCATTCGAGAGGCTCCTCTCCCTCGTTGAAGGTGCCCGCCGGCACTTCCCAGGACGACTCCTCCCACGCATGACGCCACTGGCGTACAAGCACGGTGTCGCCGTTGTCGAGATACGGGACGACGAAAGCAGAGTCCGGGTTGGCCAGCACCGTGTAAATGGCTTCCGCCCCATCCGGAAAGCGAATCACGTCCTCTCTGAGCGCGAACGGACCGGAGCGCCCGGCGATCCTCGTGGAGACGACCTCGAACGGCCGGCCGTTCTGCGGGTGACGGAGCGTGGCTATCTGTTCACCACAGCCGCGACGGCTGCGGCGGCAGCTGCGACATGTCGTGGATCGGGTCCGTAGTCGAACGGCGACGTGTCACCCGCCAGCTTCTTCGCCTGGTCAAGCAGCTGCGGATGCTCTTCGATGAAGCGCGTGCTGAGGTTGCCGGAACGGAAGTCCGGGCTCTCGAGGATCGCGCGGTGATAGCTGATCGTGGTCGCGGGACCGACCACCACGAACTCGCGCAACGCGCGGCCGGCGCGCGCGATCGCCTCCGCGCGATCGCTTCCATGCACGATCAGCTTGGCAACCAGTGAGTCGTAATACGGGGGAACTTCCGACCCTGGACCGAAACCTGAGTCGACCCTTACGCCGGGGCCGGCCGGCGCCACCCAGCGCGAGATTCGCTTGGGGTTGGGTAGGAACTTGCGAAGCGGGTCTTCGGCATTGATGCGCATCTCGATCGAGTGGCCGGTCCACGTCACGGCGGACTGGTTGACGCTCAGCTCCATCCCGGCCGCGATGCGGATCTGCTCTTTGACGATGTCGATCCCGGTCACGGCTTCGGTGATCGGATGCTCGACCTGCAGCCGCGCGTTGACCTCGAGAAAGAAGAACTCGCCCTCGTTGAAGATGAACTCCACTGTGCCGGCGTTGACGTAGCCCGCCGCCCTTGCGGCGCGGATTGCCGCCTCGCCCATCGCGGCGCGAATTTCAGGCGTGACCGCGGGCGACGGAGTCTCCTCCATGATCTTTTGATGCCGGCGCTGGATCGAGCACTCGCGCTCGCCCAGGTGGACGGCGTTGCCATGGCTGTCGCAGATGACCTGGATCTCGATGTGCCGCGGCCTGCGGATGTAGCGCTCGATGTAGACGGTAGGGTCGCCGAAAGCCGAGCGCGCCGCCTGCGCGCTGCTCTCGACCGCGGCCGCCAGCTCTCCCTCTGACTCGACCACCTTCATCCCGATCCCGCCTCCACCGCCCGATGGCTTGACCATGACGGGAAAGCCGATCGCTTTCGCCGCGGCAGCCGCGGCTGACGGGTCGATCGCACCGCTGCCTGGGGTGACCGGCACGCCGTGCTCGACAGCGAGCTTGCGCGCGGCGAGCTTTGAGCTAAGGGCGCGCATCGCGGAGGCGGGCGGTCCGATGAATCGGATGCCTGCTGCCTCGCACGCCTCGGGGAAGGCAGCTTTTTCGGAGAGGAACCCGTAGCCGGGATGAATCGCGTCGGCGCCACAGTCGTGCGCGACCTTGACGATGCGCTCGAGCTGGAGGTAGGAGTCGGTGGGTGCAGCGCCTCCGATGTGATGGGCTTCATCCGCGTAACGGACGTGAATTGCGTTGCGATCGGCGTCGGAGTACACGGCGGCCGTTGGGATGCCAAGCTCGCGGCACGCCCGCATGACACGGATCGCGATCTCGCCGCGATTCGCGATGAGAATCTTGTTAAAGAGTTTCTTTTTCAACCGACCGCGAGTAGTGGCTGGTTGGGGCTGACGACCTCGCCTTCCTTGACGTAGACGTCGCTCACGCGGCCGGCGACGGTGGTGACGATGTCGTTTTGCATCTTCATCGCCTCCAGCACCGCGACCACGTCGCCCAACTTGACCGCGTCACCGGCCTTGACCGGGACCTTGACGATCAATCCCTGCATGGGTGCGAGCACGGTGCCTTCAGAGTTCTTAAGCGGCGGGGTGGTGGTTGCGCCGGCCGCCGGCGCCGCACCAGCCACAGGCATCACCGACATGCCGGCGCCGCTGACCCGCACCTTGAAGACCTCGCCCTCCACCTCGACGTCGAACTCCGCGACTGACGCGGCCGGCGCGGGTGGCGGAGCTGGGGGTGGATCAGGCTGAGGTGGAGGCGACGCTGCGACCGGAACCGGCTCAGGCCTCGATCCGTCGGTCTTCGGGCTTGGCCCGCGCAGGTACTCCTGCGCGATCGACGGAAACATGAGGTGGATCAGCACGTTGTCATCGCTCGGGTCGTAGCCCAGCTTTCTCACCTGCTGTCGTGCGATGTCGACCTGGGGCTCGAGGAGATCGGCGGGACGGATGGTGATGGGCTCCTCACGACCCAGGACCAGGCGCCGCAGCTCGTGGTCCGCCGGTGCGGGCGGCCGTCCGTACAGACCCTGCAGGTAATCCTTCAGCTCCTGCGTCACCGTGGCGTAGCGCTCGCCGCCGATCACGTTATAAACCGCCTGCGTCGCGATCATCTGCCGGATCGGCGCGACCAGCGGTGGATAGCCGAGCTCGCGCCTAACCCGGTTGGCCTCCTCCATCACCTCGGCGATACGTGCGCCCGCGTTGTGCGCGCCAAGCTGGTGATAGATGTCCTCCAGCATCTGGCCGGGCATCTGGTAGCGAAGGATGCTCGCGTCGACGCGGTCCGCGACCGGATTGAGATGCTCGAGGTGCCGTTTCTTGAGCTCCTCCACGTCGTGCTGGACGTCCCACATGGTGTCGAGGTTCAAGCCGGTGTCGTACTCACCGCCCGCCAGCGCCGCGACCACGCTTTCGGCCGCCGGTTGCGAAGTGCCCCAGGCTAGAGGAGAGATGGCGACGTCAAGTACCTCAGCCCCGGCCTCGACGGCCGCCATGTACGCCATCGGGGCCATGCCGCTCGAGCAGTGCGAGTGCACGTCGATCGGCACGTTGACGGCCTGCTTAAGCGTCGTCACCAGCTCCCACGTGGCCTGGGGGCTGAGCAGTCCAGAGGTGTCCTTGATCACGATCTCGTGGCAGCCCATGTCAACCAGGCCCTTGGCGAGCGAACCCCAGAGCTCGAGGTTGTGGGCGGGCGACACCGCGTAGCTCAGCGCGCCCTGCACCAGCTTCTTCGATTTCAGCGCAGCCCCGATCGCCGATTCCATGTTCCGCAGGTCGTTGAGAGGGTCGAAGACTCGGAAAACGTCGACCCCGCTCTTGGCTGCGTGCTTGACGAAGAGCTCGACCACATCGTCGGCGAAGTTGCGCTTGGAGACGAGGTTCTGGCCGCGGATCAGCGCCTGGATCGGCGTGTCCGGTGTGACTTTGCCCAGCTTGCGCAGGTAGTCCCATGGATCCTCGTGACGCCGGAGCTGCGTCTCGAAGGTCGCGCCACCGAAAGCCTCCATCGCGGCGAACCCGATGACGTCCATCTTCGCCGCAATCGGGATGATCTCCTCGCTCCTGAGGTTT
>DATHDR010000339.1:0-2462 GCA_035318965.1 Verrucomicrobiia bacterium
CCACCGATCCCCCCGGCATCCATAAGCTCTGCGCCACCGTGCCACCCAACCCCTGCGCCAGCTTCACGCTGCAGGCAGCAGCGGCGTCACCGACTCCTGAGCCATCGCCGTCGCCCTCAGCATCACCGACCGACAGCCCCAGCCCGGACGCCAGCCCGACCCCGGTCGCGGCCACCATCAGCGGCTTCGACGTCTTGACCAAGCCGCCTTTTGTGATCCTGCCGATCATCGCCGGCCTTGGCATCGCGATCGCGCTGGGCTACTGGATCCTCAGCCTCGTGATGCGCCCCAGGCAGCAGGCGCTGAAATCGGTTGCGGTGGCCCATCTCGCGTCGCGGCCGGATTACTCCGCCGGTTTCGGCGCGGCGCCTCCCGCTGCTGCGCCGATGGAGCCGGTGCCGTCTGCGTGGACTGACGTGATTCCCCCGCAGCCACCGCAGCCTCCCCCAGCGCCCGAACCGGAGCCTCCGCTCCCGGAACCGGAGCCACCACATCCCGGACTCTCCGCTGCGCCACCTCCCCCTGCCAGCGAGCCAGAGCCACCGCGCCCCGAACTCTCGGCCGCGCCCGACGAGCCGCCAGACCTGCCCGAGCCAGGAGAGGATTAGCCAGCCGCGCCTGGTTCGCAATAGACTTGCGCGCTGATGGCGCTGCTCGAAATACGCGAGCTCAGCGTCCGCTTCGGGGGGGTTGTCGCGCTGGATCGCGTCTCCTTCACCGTGGACGCGGGCGAAGTCGTGGCCCTGATCGGTCCGAACGGGGCAGGCAAGACCACACTTTTCAATGTCATCACGCGCGTGTACAGGCCGAGCGGCGGCAGCGTCATGGTCGGCGGGCTGCCCGTCTCCCGCATGTCGGCGCATCACGTTGTGCGGCACGGACTCGCGAGGACATTTCAGAACGTCGCCCTCTTCAAAACGATGACCGTTCTGGAAAACGTCATCGTCGGCGATCACATCAAGACCAGGAGCGGATGGTTGGAATCCTCGATTCCGATGCCATCGGCGGTGAAAGCAGAGGCGGCGTCCAGGCGAAGGGCGATGGACATGATCGACTTCGTCGGCTTGAGCGGCATGGCCGAACGCCCTGTGGCCGCATTACCGTTTGGCACTCAAAAGCGTGTCGAGCTGGCGAGGGCGCTCGTGTCAAAGCCGCGCCTCCTCCTGCTTGACGAGCCGGCCGGGGGCATCAGCCACGAAGAGGTCGACGCCACCAGCGGCCTCCTGCGGCGGATACGCAACGAGCTCGACGTGACGATGCTGCTGGTCGAGCACCACATGGCCTTCGTGATGGGCATCTCCGACCGGGTCGTGGTGCTCGACTTCGGTAAGAAGATCGCCGAGGGCAGCCCCGGTGAGGTGCAGCGCAACCCGGCCGTGATCGAAGCGTATCTCGGCGCCGCCTGATGGCTGCCGCGTCTCTACTGGAGATGGAGGACGTCCGCGCGGGCTATGGCCCGACCTCGGTCCTCCACGGCATCTCCCTCTCGGTTCCAGAGGGCGAGATCGTCTCTCTGCTTGGCGCCAACGGTGCAGGCAAGACCACGACGCTCCGGGCCATCACGTCAGGGGTGCACTGGACTGGCCACATCCGTTTTGCGGGAAGGTCGCTGAGCAAGATGCACACCGAGGAGGTGGTCCGAGCCGGCATCGCGCACGTGCCTGAAGGGAGGGGCATCCTCACCGAGCTGACGGTCGACGAAAACCTGAAGCTTGGTTCGCACTTGCGTCGCGATGGCCCTGCGGTGCGTAAGGACTACGAGCGCGTTTTCGAATACTTCCCTGTGCTGCGCGACCGTCGCCGGCTCTCGGCCAGCACACTCTCCGGCGGCGAGCAGCAGATGCTTGCCGTGGCCCGGGCCTTGCTTATGCGGCCGAAGCTCATGCTTCTCGACGAGCCCTCGTTGGGCCTTGCGCCGATGATCGTGAGGGCGATCTTCGAGATCATCAAGACCATCAACCAGACGGACCGGGTCGCGGTGCTCCTGGTCGAACAGAACGCGCGGCTCGCGCTGGAGATCTCGAGCCAGGCCTACGTGCTCGAGGTCGGACGCGTCGCCATCAAGGGCGCAAGCGCAGAGCTTCAAGGCAATGAGTCGGTGCGTCGTTCCTATCTGGGCTACTGATGCAGGGGGTCCTCCAGCAGGTCATCAGCGGCATCGCCACCGGCGGCATCTTCGCCAGCCTCGCCCTCGCGCTCGTCCTCATCTACAACGCAATGGGCCTCGTCAACTTCGCCCAGGGCGAGATGGCCATGCTCGCAACCTTCGTCGCGTTCACGCTGATCGATCACGGGATCAGCTACTGGATCGCCTTCCCGCTCACGCTGGTGATCGCTTTCGCCGGTGGCATCCTGATCGAACGCATCGTGATCCGGCCGGTCGAGCGCGCTCCGGTCCTGACGATGGTCATCGTGACGCTCGGCCTCGCCACCCTCGTCAACGGGCTCGCTGGGTTCATCTT
>DATHDR010000340.1:0-2188 GCA_035318965.1 Verrucomicrobiia bacterium
GAGTACGCCTGACACTCCCTGACACTCTCTGAGACGGTCAGTGGCGGGCCTCATAATCGGCTGGTCGTTGGTTCGACCCCAACCGGGCCCACCAAATCCAAACGCAAGTCCCTCATTCTCAAGGGAGCTAATGCGATACTGGCGGTGGGAGCTGACTGTCAATCTGACCGTCAATCGATCTTGACTCCGGAGCAAAGCCCGGAGCTTTGAGCACGGAGAGGCTCAGCATTCGCCGAGACAATGCTGGTCTCGGCGCACGATGGCGCCGAATGAGCTCATGTTCGTCGACATGCCGAACTCTGGTCGTGCCCGACCGGTGAGCGGCGCCCGGGCTCCGATAGAGCGCCGGCAGTCACAGGCTGTCTGAATTATCGAGCGGAGGAAAGCATGACTGATCACAAGGTGGCAAGTCGGGAGGAGTGGCTGGCCGCTCGCGAGGCCCTTCTCGCGCGCGAAAAGGAACACACGCGGATGGGCGACGACCTTGCGCGGCAACGGCGCGAGCTGCCTTGGGTCCGGGTCGAGAAGGAGTACAGCTTCGAGACCGATCAAGGCATCAGGACGCTCGCCGAGCTATTCGACGGTAGGCAACAGCTCTTGGTCTACCACTTCATGTTCGGCCCGAGCTACGAGGCGGGGTGCCCGGCCTGCTCCTCTAACGCCGATGCTGTCAACGGCGTCGTTCCCCATCTCAACGCCCGGGACGTCACGATGGTTTACGTCTCGCGCGCGCCGCTGGAGAAACTCCGGGCCTATAAGCGCCGGATGGGCTGGAGCTTTCCCTGGGTCTCATCGGCCAGCGAGTTCAACTTCGACTTCAGCATGTCTCGGACCGAGGAACAGACGCGCGAAGCGATCAAGCCGATGATCGAGGCGGGGATACCATCGGTCGTAGACCACCTCGCGAGCGCCTCCGGAACGGACGTTGTCGGCTACTTGTCGGAGGCCCCGGGCTTCAACACCTTCATCCGCGACGAGGGGGCCGTATTCCACGCCTACTCCACCACGGCCCGTGGGCTGGAGTTTCTCATGGGGTACTACCCAATCCTCGACCGTGCCCCAAAGGGTCGCAACGAAGCCGACTCACCCCTCTGGCTTCGCCGGCACGACGAGTATGCGCAGAGGGCGAAGTGATGTTCGGCGAGGTATTGGTGCATTGAGGGAGCCATTGACGCTCGCACCATTAGCCCCGAGCGCGCGTTCGCGATGGGCGCCGACTTAAGGTACGCGCGTCCACGGGGACCAGCCCCTCCGCCACTAAGCTAAAGCCATGGCTCAACACCCCTCCTGGAACAGCGTCTACGAGGGATCGCCGCCCTGGGACATCGGCCGGCCGCAGCCCGACTTCGTGAGGCTGGCCGATGCTGGCAAGTTCCACGGACACATGCTGGACGTCGGCTGCGGAACGGGCGAGCAGGTGATGTTGGCGGCGAGCCACGGTGCGGAGGCAATGGGAGTGGACGTGGCGGAGCTGGCCATCGAGCGCGCGCGGGCCAAGGCGCAGCGGCGGGGCATCAGCGCGATGTTCGAGGTCGGGGATGTGCTGCACCTGGACCGGTTGAGGCGGCAGTTCGACGTCATCACCGACAGTGGCGTGTTCCATGTCTTCGACGACGAGGAGCGCCCGGTTTATGTCAACAGCCTGAGATCGGCCCTTCGGCCCGGGGGGATGTACTACCTGATGTGTTTCAGCGACCGCCAGCCCGGGGACTGGGGCCCGCGCCGGGTGTCGCAGGCCGAGCTGCGGGCTGCCTTTGTGGACGGTTGGTCGATCAGGTCGATAGACCCCGCGATGTTCGCCGTCACGATCGACGACAACGGCGCCCAGGCCTGGCTCGCAACGATCGAACGCCTCTGATCAATTCCCCTCGGCCTCTTGGGGGACTCCGTCCCTTTCTACGCGAGTCGGCCGATGACGGTCCGGTTGAGGGTGATGGGCCAGTTGGGTGGCGGCAAACCTTGACTCCACTATGGCGGCACCCTGACCGGAGGGACGTAGGAACATCCCGCCCTGGATCCGTAGCAAGCGTTTCTATGCGCCGCTACGACCGGTGGGCGAAGCGGAGTGTTTCGCCCGTCATCCATTCCGACACTCTTCGCCGCCCACGGCCTCACCTTCAAGCAGAGCTGCAAGCTGCTGGACTCGGGACAGCCTGGAGGGCACAAGTTCGCGCGGCCGAGGAGCACC
>DATHDR010000341.1:0-7676 GCA_035318965.1 Verrucomicrobiia bacterium
ACCATGTCAAAGCGGCCTCTCCACGGCCGGCGCGTCCTCATCACGCGCGCGCGGCACCAGGTGGATCCGTTCCGCCGCGAGCTGGTCGACCTCGGCGCGTCGGTGATCGAGATCCCGACGATTCAGATCGAGTCCATGCCCATGGACGACCAGGTGACCAGAGCCATCTCGCACCTCGAGCGGACGGCGCTGGTCATTTTTGCGTCGGCCAATGCGGTGGACATCTTTTTCCAGATGCTGTTGACCTCCGGCTCGGACGCCCGGGCGTTTCATGGCTCGAAGATCTGCGCCATCGGCCAGGAGACGGCTGAGTCGTTGGAAGCGCACGGCCTCCGCCCCGAGCTCATCACCTCCGAGTACACGGCCGAAGGGCTGGCCAAAGCGCTCGAAGGCTGGGAGATGAACGGGCTGCACGTCCTCGTGCCGCGTGCGGAGGTTGCGCGCGACGCACTACCATCGCTGCTTGCAAACCGCGGTGCTGAAGTTGAGATTCTTCCCGTGTACCGAGCTACCTGCCCTCCGGAGGCAGGCGACGCTTTGATGCGCCTGTTCAACAACGAGGGCGTCGACGTGGTCACGTTCACGAGCTCGTCTACAGTGGCCAACTTCGTGCGCGCGTTTCCCGAGGACCGTCTGCCCGCAGTGCTCGGCGACGCCGAGGTCGCCTGCATGGGTCCGGTCACGGCGGACACCGCGCGCAAGCTGGGCCTACCCGTCGCGATTGTGGCTCGGGAGTACACGACGCACGGCCTGGTCCAGGCGATCGCCGAGTCCGCCGCCCGGAAGTGACCAAGGCCAAGGTCGCACCACGCAGGCCCGTCGTCGCGGAGCCGGACGAGACCGACCTCCCCGAGGCATGGCGCCGCCGGCCATGGGTGCCGGTCCTGATCGTCGGCGTCCTGATCGCCGCAGTGTTGGGCGCCGGCCTTTTTGTGGACAAGGCGCTCGAGCCCCAGATCCCGGCTGCCCTGGCAGGCTGCAAGACCTCGACACAGATCGGGCCGCGAGAGTTCATCGGCCCCCAGCCGATGTGCATCAGCGCAGCCCACACTTATGTCGCCACCGTCAACACGACGCAGGGGCCCATCGTCATCCAGCTCCATCCAGAAATCGCACCCATCACGGTCAACAACTTCATCGTCTTATCTATCCACGGCTTCTACAACGGCCTTAACTTCTGGAAAAGCGAGGACTGGGTGGTCCAGGCCGGGGACCCCAGAGGAGACGGCCGAGGCGGTCCGGGCTACAGCCTGCCCGACGAACCCAGCACCGATCCGTGGGAGCCCGCGGCGGTGGGGATGGCGCGGGTGCCGGGAGGCTCGATCAACGGCAGCCAGTTCTTCATCGAGAAGGCGGCCTGGCCGGATCCAGGGCCGACGGCGGTGTACAACCGCTTTGGCACGGTGATCTCCGGCCTCGATAAGGTGCAGCTGCTCCAGGTGGGGGACACGATCACGTCGATCACGATCAAAGTTTCCTGATCCCGGTCTCACCGGCCGATCACACCCTCAGGCATATAATCTGGCCAATATGCCTATTCACCCGCTGTGGATCGTCGCCCTTCTCGTGATCGTGCTGATCATCTTCGGTCCAGGACGGCTGCCGGAGCTCGGCTCCGCCGCAGGCAAGGCGATGCGTGAGTTCCGCAAGGCGACCTCTGAGCTGACCAACGAAGTGTCTTCGTCGGTGAGCACGGCGTCGTCGACGCCTCCCGCCACGAACGGCACGACCGACAGCGCGGCCAAGAGCACGGAGTCGGCCTCCTCCACCAAGAACTAGCGGTCGTCCTTTGGCCCTCCTGGACCGGGTGCTTCAGCGCGGGCCTCGGTCGCCGGCCCCGATGGCCGAGCAGCAGATGTCGGTCATCGAGCATCTCGAGGCGCTGCGCCGAGCCCTGATCATCACGCTGGTCGCGTGGGGCGTGGCCACCGTCGCCGCCTTCTTTGTGTCGGGCCGAGTGGTCCAGCTGTTGATCGAAAGAGCAGGAATCGGTAAAGCCATTTATCTCGCCCCGGCCGGCGGGTTCCTGATCGAGCTCAAAGTGGCGCTCTACCTCGGGCTGATCCTGGCCGCGCCGGTGGTGATCCAACAGGTCTGGTGGTTTGTCAGCCCCGGCCTTCACCGGCACGAGCGCCGGTTGATGCTGCCCCTGATTTTCGCCACGACCTTCTTCTTTGCACTGGGAGTCGCGGCGGCGGTGTTCGCTCTGCCCCTCTATCTCAAAGTGCTCAACGGCCTCTCGCCGCCGGGCGTGAGCTACCTGGCGGATATCGGTGAGCTGATCGGGTTCATTCTCAACATGATCATCGGTTTCGGCCTCGTGTTCGAGCTCCCAGTGGTCCTGTTCGTGCTGGGGATGCTCCGCATCATCAGCGCCCGCTGGCTCTACAAGAACAGGCCATGGTGGTTCCTCGGCCTCGGTCTTGTATCCAACTTCCTCACGCCCGGAGCGGACCCGCTCACCCCGCTCATCATGTTCATCCCGCTGTACATCTTTTTCGAGAGCACCGCCCTGATTCTCAAACTCAGCGGGCGATGACATCACGGTCCGACGGGCGCCAGCCCGACCAGCTCCGCCCGCTCAAGATCGAGCTCGGCGTCAACGTGCACGCCGAAGGCTCGTGCCTGATCGAGATGGGGCGCACCCGTGTATGGATCACCGCGAGCGTCGAGGACCGCGTGCCGCCTCACCGTCGAGGCACCGGACAAGGCTGGATCACCGCCGAGTACTCGATGCTGCCGCGTTCCACGCATGACCGCGGCACGCGTGAGGCGATCCAGGGCCGGGTCGGCGGGCGGACGCACGAGATCCAGCGCCTGATCGGCCGCTCGCTTCGCGCCGCCGTTGACATGAGCAAGATCGGCGAGCGGACGATCACGCTCGACTGCGACGTGCTGCAGGCCGACGGCGGCACGCGGACCGCGTCGATCACCGGTGCGTTCGCCGCGCTGTATATGGCGATCAAGCGGATGAAGGACGCGCGGATGCTGGCCGAGATCCCGGTGCGCCAGTACCTGGCGGCGGTCAGCTGCGGAATCGTCGAAGGCACTCCGCTGCTTGACCTCGACTACTCGGAAGACTTCCACGCTTCGACCGACCTGAACTGTGTGATGACCGAGGACGGACGGCTCGTCGAGCTCCAGGCAACCGCCGAGGGAACGCCGTACACCCGCGCCGAGCTGGACTCAATGCTCGCGCTGGCCAACAAGGGAATCAAAGAGCTCATCCTCGGACAGAAGCGGGCGATCGCCACGCTTGGCTGAGCGCCGGCGGCTGGTCATCGCGACCGGCAACACCGGAAAGCTGCGCGAGTATCGGGAGCTGCTGGCAGACTCGGGTTTCGAGCTCGTGGCCTTCGACAGCGGCGCCGACGAGGTGGGGAAGACCTATGCCGAAAACGCGCGGCCGAAAGCGGAAACTGCCACCACACGGTCCGGCCTGCCCGCGTTGGGAGACGACTCGGGCGTGGAGGTCGAGGCGCTGGGAGGCTTTCCCGGCATCCGTTCAGCCCGCCTCGGGCCGTCTCAAGAAGCGCGGACGGCAGAGCTTCTCGGACGGCTCGAGGGCAAGCCTCGGCCGTGGAACGCGCGCTTTGTCTGCGTGATCGCCCTGGCCGCGCCTGGACAGCCGACCCGGTTCTTCGAGGGCGAGTGCCGCGGCGAGATCGTGCCGGAGTGGCGGGGCGCGGCGGGCTTCGGCTACGACCCGGTGTTCCTCGTGCCGGGAACGGGAAAGACATTCGGCGAGATGACGCCGGAAGAAAAGCGCCTCTACAGCCATCGGGCTCGCGCCGTCCGCGCGCTGCTTGAATCTGGCGCGCTCGATGGGTTGATGGCTCGAGGCCGACCCCCCTAAAGGTTTACTGCTTTTGTTCTGGTCGATGAGCGATGCTTATGATCGGTGTCCAGCGCCAGGCTCGGCAAGCGGCTCATGATCGCGCTTGCCCTCACGCTTCTTGCGGTCGCGGGCTGCAACGACGCCAGCGCCAGCGGCGCCCAGCCGGCCCCCCAAAGATTTGCGACTCAGTCACCTGCTCCGGCCTCGGAACCACATGGCGGGATTGGTGACGCGGCGGTGGCGACAGCGCCCTAGGGGCATCGATCGACCGGTCTTCTTAGACTGAGTTAGGTGGAGACATCGGGCAGAATCGCCAGTCGGGAGGTCTGGCCCGAGCTGCCTTACAGCGCGTGGAAGGACACGCTCGACACGCTGCACATGAACCTTCAGATCGTGGGCAAGGTCCGCCTGGCGCTGACCCCATTCGAGCCGCAGTGGGCCAACGTCCCCCTGTATCTGACTACGCGGGGACTGACAACCACGTGCATGGAATCGTCAGGCGTCATCTTCCAGATCGATGTCGATCTGGTTGACCACCAGGTCGTGATCGGCACCGTTCGCGGCGAGACTCGTCGGGTTGCGCTGACCGCTCGCCCGGTCGCGGACTTCTACGCCGATTTCCTGTCCAACCTCAGCGCTCTCGGCATCCACGCCGATTTCCGGCCTGTTCCTGATGAGGTGAGCGATCCGATTCCATTTGCCGAGGACACGGTCCATTCGGCCTACGAGCCGGAATGGGCCAATCGCTTCTGGCGAGTGCTGTCGCAGGCCGATCTTGTGCTGAAAGAGCACCGTTCGCGCTTCCGAGGCAGGACATCGCCGGTGCATTTCTTCTGGGGCACCTTCGACCTGGCCAACACTCGCTACTCCGGCCGCGCGGTCACGCCACCGCCAGGAGTTGGGCGCATCGAACGGTTGGGCGGCGACGCCGAGGTGGCATGCGCCGGGTTCTGGCCGGGAAGTGATCGATATCCGCGACCCGCGTTCTACGCGTACACATACCCCAAGCCGGACGGAATCGAGAAGCAGGCGATCGATCCAGCCGAGGCGGGCTGGAGCTCTGAGATCGGCGAGTTTGCGCTCCCCTACGACGACGTGCGAACGAGCGCATCGCCACGCGAAGCGATCCTCCAGTTTTTCGAGAGCACGTATGAGGCAGGCGCCCGCCTGGGACGGTGGGACCAGGGCCTTCTCGCCCGGTGATCGCAATGCTGGCTGCGATCGGGCGCAATCGGAGCTGGTACAGCGCCTACAGCCTCATCAGCGTTGGGAGCCTGTTCAGCGCCCTTTCCGTGCTCAGCATCGGGAGCGCGGGTTCGATCCTCAGCATTGGCAGCGCAGGCTCAATCCTGAGCATCGGAAGTGCAGGCTCAATCCTCAGCATTGGCAGCGCCGGCTCGATCCTTTCGATTGGCGGGGCCGGCAAACGACGAGGCGAGGAGCGGCGTAACTAGAATTAGCGCGCTTCGCGGGCGGTAGCTTAGCTCGGCAAAGCGCCTGGTTTGGGACCAGGAGACCGCGAGTTCGAATCTCGCCCGCCCGACCACTCGTCCTCGAAGTCGCGGGTACAGCCAGGCCGTCAGCCGGCCGCGGGAGTCAGCCCAGGTTTGGCGGTGTAGTGATCCATATGCGCCTCCGGGCCGTAGGAGTACTTCAGCATCGCGCGCAACCGCACTCTGGCGACTCCCATGCGTGAGGCGACTGTGCGTTCAGGCGTGCCCAGGCTGTGGGCGATCGCCCGGTTGGTGTAGCCGTGGTAATAGCGAAGGACGATCGCTGCTGCCTGTTTGGGAGGCAGTTGGGCCAGCGCGTTTGCCAGGTCGCGACTCTCGACGAACTCCTGCGGATCCGCTGCCAGATTGGGCCGGCCGATCCTGCGGATCACCTCACCGACCTCGCGGATGCGCATCTTTCGCTGATAAGAGATCGCGGCGTTGATCGCGATGCGATGAACCCATGCCTCGGCGGGAGCGATCGGCTGAAAGGTGGGCCACTTCTTATAAGCCCGCTCGAAAGCATCCTGGGTCAGGTCCTCCGCGGCAGCCCGATCGCCAAGCAGCGCGGTCAGCGTGCGGAGGATCCTGCCGTATGACGTTTGGTAAAGGCGCTCGAAATCCGCTTCGTTCCCTGGCTCATATGAAGTCGCCGCATCGGATGTCTCACCGCCTACGGGAATCCTCTCGGCCATCTTCGTAGGTGCCCCCAAAGGGTCGGTGCGTTTCCGGGAGGCCCGCTTTTCCTTGTGACAACTGTCGCTTGTAGATGCCCCCGCGGTCGCCGTACCGTTGGCGGGATTCCTGATGGCTCATTTGCGGTAGACGCAAATAATGGCCGGCGGCACCAGGTTGCTTACGCCAGGCTTAAGGACGTCGCTGGGTTCGCTTCGAATCGAACGCCGGCGAGGCTGGTTTGGTCGTTCGCTTTCGCGCCTCGACAGCTGAGCCGGAGGAATCAACACTCATTCCCGCGTGCTTGAGCAAGGCGCGGGCGAGCATCTGGCCGGCGTCATTGTCGTCCACGAGAAGAACCACGGAGCGGCCCTTCACGCGCCAACCACCTGTATCTGCATTCGCACGACGTGCACAATCTTTGCGATTCGGCAACTAAAAAACGCCATCGGCTCGAATGGGAAACGCGCCCATCAATGGATATGGCGTACCGCCCTGGAAATAAAGGGCGATTTACCGACTCTTTTACTCTGTCAGCGCTGGCTGACGATCCTCAGGCTAAAGCGACCTTGGACACGGACCGTTTCTCGACGAGGTCAAGCTGCTGCGCCTTCGCGAGAACCTCCAGCTTGCTGTGGGCAGCAAGCTTGCCGGCCAGGTTTCGTATATGACTGCGCACGGTGACGTAGCTGATCCCTAGCTTGGTCGCGATATTGCGATTCGAGATGCCCTCCGACATCAACCTCAGAATCTCTCGCTCACGACCGGTGAGGCTGTCACGCACACCGTCTGTCTTCCTGCGGTTGTCGAGAAGGTTCGCAATTGTGCGTGGAGGGATGAGGCTTCCACCAACGGCGACCGTGCGGACGGCATCGATCACTTGAGCGGCGGCCGTGGACATGTAGAGGACAGCGCTTGCTCCGGCGTCGATCGCTGCGAGGAGCACGTTGTCGGTCTCGTCATCGGTCAGGAAGATGACCTTTGCCTCAGAGCGCCCCTTGCCGAGAGTCCGGGCAGCTTCCACAGCCAGCCGGTCGTTCAAGCGAAAGTCCAGGATCACGATGTCGGGGTTGAGTTCGGGGGCCGATTGAGCCACCGACCCTACGTTGCCGACCACCACCATCCCGGGTTGCTGACTCAAAAGAGCCACCAGGGCGTCGGCGACGAATTGTTGCTTCTCAACGATCAGAATCCGAATGGGATCGCCGATCATTCGTGGATCATCTGATCGATTCGCATCCTTACTGATGCGTTAGGAATCCGAGTCGGCCAGCACGCGCTTGAGCCACGTTGTCATGGTGCACAACGCGGCGTAACAAAGTCAGTAACGCGTTTGACGCGAGCAAGGCCAACGACCTGCCAGAGAAATCTCTAAGCAAGATTTGTAATGCACCGAAACACCGAATGTTGCAGACAACGCCACATTCCGAGTGCCACATTTCCTCGGCGTGCATCACGTCAATGCAAGAGTGCTTCTTGTCGTGGACCCTAAACGGCCGGCGGCATGCCGGTGACGGAGGATCCGTCCCGCCCCCTGGAGGGTGAGCACCTTGAAACCAGCCACTGGGAAGACGCCCGCCATTGGATGAGCATCTACGCCGACCTGCTGGAGTTCAAACGAGGGCTGCTCGAGCGCGTGAGGCGGGACATCGCCAACCTCCAGCCGGCGG
>DATHDR010000342.1:0-17964 GCA_035318965.1 Verrucomicrobiia bacterium
GGCAACTTGTTCGACACCCTCACTCGCGACAACGTCGCCGCCTGCCCGGGAGCCGGCACCGATTGTCCGCAGCGCCACCTGACCATCTGGCTCGACCTGACTCAAGCTGACATCGACCACTGGGAGGACCCTGCCTACGCAGGCAAGGTCTCACAGCCCTACGACTCGGCCTGTCTTGCTGCCCAAACCCCGGACACCATTTGCGGCAAGTTCCTGACCGACCCGGTGACGCTGCAGGAGATCTCGGGCGGCAACGCGACGATCAGTGGATCGTTCACCCAGCAGAGCGCAAACGACCTGGCCACCGGAATCAACTCCGGGTCGCTCCCAGTCGACCTGCAGGTGCTCTCCGTGACCCAGGTGGGTTCCACTCTCGGCGCGGAGTCGGTGAAGCTCAGTCTTGCCGCGGGCCTGCTCGGCCTCTCGATCGTCGTCCTCTTCATGATCATCTACTACCGCGTGCCGGGCCTCCTGGCCAGCATCGCTCTCCTTTTCTATGCAGGCGCGGTGCTCGCGGTCTTCAAGGTGGTGCCTGTCACGCTGACCCTGGCCGGCATCACCGGCTTCATCCTGTCGGTGGGCATGGCGGTCGACGCCAACGTCCTGATCTTTGAGCGATTCAAAGAGGAGGTGCGGGCGGGCCGCACGATAGCGGCCGCGGTCGATGCGGCGGTAAGGCGTGCATGGCCCGCGATCCGCGACTCGAACACGTCGACGCTCATCACTTGCGTGATCCTCGGCTTCGTCGGGCCTGGACAGGTGAAGGGCTTTGCCATCACCCTCGGCATCGGCGTGGTGGCCAGCCTGATCTCTTCGATCGTCGTGACCCATAACCTGCTTGCGATCGTCATGACGGGAAGCGCACTGCGCCGCCCGGCGCTGATGGGAGTCGACCGTGCCCGAACTGTCTGACGTCGCGCCGCAACAGCAGGCGGCGGACATAGTCTCTGACGGGAGTCCGAAAGAAGAGCCTCGGCCTGAACCTCGCGTGAGAAGGCTCAACATCACCGGCCGGCGCAACCTGTTCTTCCTGCTGTCGCTGATCATCATCATCCCGGGCATCATTTCGATGGCGACGCGCGGTTTCTTGCTCGGAATCGACTTCGCCGGTGGCACCGAATTCACCCTCAGCTTTGCGAACCACCCGACCGTCGCGCAGGTCGAGGCCGCGGTCGCCGCGCAGCCCGTCACCGGCTCTGTGATCCAGACCAACCAGGGCAGCTTCATCATCCGCGCCGGCGTTCCATTGACTCCGCCGCAGCAGAAGACATTCGAAGACCATCTCGCGGCCCAACCCCAGCTTGGTGCGGTCAATGTGCTCCAGGTCCTCGAGGTGGGGCCGACCATCGCGGGAGAGACCATTCAGTTCGCCCTGCTCGCCGTGGTCCTTGCATCGGTCGCCATCCTGTTCCTGCTCGCCATCCGGTTCCGGAACGTGCCGGGAGGCTGGCGCGCGGGCTTTCAGTTCGGCGGATCCGCGCTGGCTGCCTTGCTGCACGACGTCTTTCTCCTGACGGGCATCTTTTCGATCATGGGCAAGGTGTTCGACCTTCGTATCGGTGAGATCGACACGCTGTTTGTCACCGCGGTGCTCACGGTCGTGGGCTTCTCGGTGCACGACACGATCGTCGTGTTCGACCGGGTCCGCGAAAACCTGCGCGTAAGCCAGCGGCTGTCGTTTGAGCAGGTCGTGAACCTCAGCATCATGCAGACCGCGGCGCGGTCGATCATCACGAGCTTCACCGTCGTCCTGGTCCTGGCGGCGATCCTGATCGCCGGCGGCTCCACCCTGAAGGGCTTCGCGCTGGCGCTGCTCATCGGCATCGTCTCGGGGACCTACAGCTCGATCTTCAACGCGGCTCCCCTGCTCGTCGTGTGGAGGCGGGTCCAGCCACTGCGGTAAGCGGTGTAGATTGTTCTCAGACACCGCAACATGCCGACCTGGCCCATAACGTCCATCAGAGAGCTGCTCGAGCCCACCATCAAGCACATGGGTTACGAGCTCTATTCGCTCGACCAGTCAGGCCACTCGGGACGAACACTCCGCATCTCGATCGACCGCATCGAGCCGATCACCATCGAGGATTGCGAGCGCGTGAGCCGCGTCGCGGGCCCGTTGATAGACCACTCCAACTACATCGATGGTCCATATGACCTCGAGGTCTCGTCTCCCGGAGCCGAGCGCCCCCTGCGGAGTCATGGAGATTACGAACGCTTCAACGGCAAGCGGGTCAACGTGCGCTACCGAACGGGAGAGGCTGAGACGATCGTCGAAGGGCAGCTGGTGGCGGTCGACGGAGCTGGCATAGCAGTCCAAGCACTTGGTGCGCGCGGACGCGCCCCGGTGATAGTCCACATCGAATGGGATGACGTTGTCGCGGGCAGGCTCGCGGTCTCCTTCTGAGCCCTCCACCGAGAGCCTGGCCGAAGCGCTGACCGCGCTTTGCGCCGAGGTGGGCATCCCCTTTGAGGAGATGCTGCAGACGGTGGAGAGCGCGCTCGCCATCGCCTACGTGCGCGCCTTCAACCCGGCCGGGTTCGTGACCGTCAAGCTCGACACGGCGACAGGCGCACTCGAGGTCCGGAGTCGGACAGTGCGGTCAGATGGAACCGAGGTCATCGAGATGTTGCCGTCAGATCCTTTCAAGCGAATGGCCGCACAAACGGCCAAGCACGCCGTTCTCCGGCACATACACGACCTCGAGCGTGACAAGGTGCTTCGCGACGTTGCGGAACACAGGGGCGAGCTGAGCAGCGGCGTGGTGGATCGCGTCGAGGGGGGAACCGTGTACGTCGACCTCGGGCGCATCGAGGGAGTGATGCCGCCGGAGGAGCAGATTCCAGGCGAGGAGCTGCACCCAGGCCGCCCGACCCTCGTCGTCATCCTCGAGACACAGCACAACCCGCGGCAGGCGCAGGTCCGCGTTTCACGCGCCGCGCGCTCTTTCGTTCACCGCCTGCTCGAGGCCGAGGTTCCCGAGATCAAAGCGGGCACGGTTCAGATCCGCGCCATCGCGCGCGAACCTGGGCTGCGCACGAAGATCGCGGTCGCGGCCACCGAACCGGGCCTCGATCCAGTCGGCGCCTGCGTCGGCCCGAAGGGCGTGCGGCATCGCGCGATTCTGAGCGAGCTCTCCAACGAGCACGTCGACATCGTCCCGTGGTCGGACGACCCCGAAGCCTTCGTCGCAGCATCCCTCGGTCCCGCGAAGGCGGACTCTGTCTCCATCGACCGCGCGACCAGAACCGCGACTGTGCTCGTCCCCCGCGGCCAGCTGTCACTGGCGATCGGCCGCGACGGCCAGAACGCTCGCCTCGCGGCCAGGCTGACGGGCTTGAGGATCGACATCAAACCCAGCGAAGCCGATGAGCCGGCCGGTGAAACAGGCGCACCATGAGCCCTCGCGAACTTGCGTGGGCTGCCGAGGAGCAGGCGGAAAGCACGAGCTGATCCGTCTCGTTCGCCGGTCGGGGGGCGGCGTGGCGGTGGATGTGACGGGCCGGGCCGTGGGGCGCGGCGCCTACCTCCATAGGGCCGCGGTATGCATGGAACTGGCCCGGAAAAAGCGGTCCCTGGACCGTGCCCTGCGCACGACGGTCCAGCCGGAGCTGTGGTCTGAACTGACTCCGTAAGGGCCTCTGGCCCCGAGCCCGCTCAGGTTTCGAATTCGGCCGGAACGGCATAATCATTGGTCGGGCATGAAGTCACACGAACTCGCACGCGAACTTGGAATCAGCCAAAAAGAGCTGGTGAACTTTCTCCAGCAGCGCCGGCTGACACGCAACGCCGCCGCGCCTCTGGCGCCGGGGGCGATCGAGGCTGCCCGCTCGGCCTTCAAACCGACCTCCGTCGCGGTGAAGATCGAGGCCAACGGCGACCGGCGAGTTGTCCTGCCGCCGACCCTGTCCGTTAAGGAGCTCGCGGAGAAGCTCGGCGTGGGCCCGGTCGAGGTGATCAAGAAGCTGATGGCCTCCAAGATCCTGGCTACGATCAACCAGGTCATCGACTTCGCGACGGCGGAGATCGTCGCCGACGAGTTCGGTTTCACCGTCGACCCCGTTTTGAGCGAAGACGTCGTCGCAGTCGAGGCCGCCGAGGGAGATGGTGCAGTCGTCACGACCTCGCGCGAGGAGCTGTTCTCGCTCGCCAACGAGGACCCTAGCAAGCTGGTGGTGCGGCCCCCGATCGTGACCGTCCTCGGTCACGTCGACCATGGCAAAACCTCCATCCTCGACGCGATCCGTAAGACCCGAGTCGCCGCCGGCGAGGCCGGAGGCATCACGCAGAGGATCGGCGCTTACAAGATCGAGACGGCCGACGGACATCCGGTGGTGTTCATCGACACGCCGGGCCACGAGGCTTTCACCGCGATGCGCGCCCGTGGCGCGCAGGTGACCGACATCGTCGTACTGGTGGTCGCCGCCGACGACGGCGTCATGCCGCAAACAGTCGAGGCAATCCACCACGCACGCGCCGCAAAGGTGCCCATCATCGTGGCGATCAACAAGATCGACAAAGAAGGCGCCAACCCCGACCGCGTCCACCAGGAGCTCGCCAGCAACGGCATCGTCACGCGCCACTATGGCGGCGAGCACGAATGCGTCCACCTGAGCGCCAAGACGGGACAGGGCATCGACGACCTGCTGACGACCATCGTCCTGTCCACGGACATCCTCGAGCTGAAGGCCAACCCCGACCGCAACGCCATCGGCACCATCGTCGACGCACACCTCGAGCGAGGCCGCGGCCCGGTCGCGACGGTGCTCGTCCAGGCCGGCACGTTGAAGGTTGGCGACGACTTCGTCTGCGGCCACATCTACGGCCGAGTTCGCGCCCTCGCTGACGACCTCGGCCGCAGCGTGACCGAAGCGCCGCCCGCCACCCCGGTCGTCGTATCCGGCATGAGCGAGGTGCCGCAGGCAGGTGACATCTTCCAGGTCGTCGGCTCCGAAAAAGTCGCGCGCCAGATCGCCCTGACGAAGCTGTCAGAGAAGCGGACTCAGGAGGCGGCCCGCGATTTTGCTCCGCGCATCACGCTCGAAGAGCTGGCGCGACGGGCCAAAGAGGGCGAGGTCAAGGAGCTCAGCCTGGTCGTCAAGGCAGACGCTCAGGGCACGCTGGAAGCCGTGCTCAGCGCGCTGCAGAAGATCGAAGACCCGGTGGTCGCGATCAAGGTCGTCGGCCAGGGTGTCGGCGCGGTCAGCGACTCGGACCTGCTGCTCGCGGGCGTCTCGAACGCGATCATCGTCAGCTTCAACCTCAAGCCCACGCCGGCGTCCACGGCAGCCGCGGAAAAGGCGAAGGTCGAGGTTCGCTACTACGACGTCATCTACAAGCTGACAGAGGACGTCGAGCGCGCCGCCAAGGGCCTGCGCGAGCCGACGTACCGTCAGATCCGCGAAGGGAAGGTCGAGGTCATCACCCCGATCAAGATCCCGCGACTCGGAGTCATCGCCGGCAGCCGGGTGCTGGAGGGCAAGGTCAGCCGTGGAGGCTGGGTCAAGCTGATCCGGGGGAAGGAGCAGATCCATGAAGGCAGGATCAGCTCGCTGAAGCACTTCAAGGAAGACGTTCGCGAGATGCCTGCCGGGCAGGAGTGTGGAATCGCCGTCGAGGGCTTCGAGGCGTTCGAGGCCGGTGACACGATGGAGACATACCGTCTCGAAAGGGAAGAAATCTAGTCAGGCTGAAAAGCTGAGAGCGGAGGTCGTCATGACCAGCTACCGCGCCGATCAGGTCGGCGAGCAAGTACGTGAGGAGATCATGTCCATCATTCGGCGCGACCTCAAGGACCCGCGGATCGGGTTCGTGAGCATCACTGCGGTCCGCATGTCGCCTGACCTGAGGGCGGCGCGCGTGCGCGTCAGCGTGCTCGGCAACCCGGAGCAACAGAGAGAGTCGCTTGCCGGGCTCGTCTCAGCCAAGGGTGTCATTCGCCACGAGCTCGGCCGCCGGCTGCAGAACCTCAAGTTCTCCCCCGACCTGCGCTTCGAGCTCGACCCGTCGATCGAGTACAGCGTCCACATCTCGGAGCTCCTGAAAGAGGTGCTTCCGCAGAGCAACGGGGAGGGAGAGTCATAGCCACCCCGCAAAAGACTCCCCACATCTACGACGAGATCAAGGAGCTGATCGACGCCAACCAGGAGATCCTGATCTTCGGCCACAAGGATGCCGATGGAGACACGCTCGGCTGCAGCCTTGCGTTTGCCGAAGCCCTCCGCACCGGCGGCAAGGACGTGTGGGTGCTGATCCCGCCTCCGCTGCCGCAGATGTACGAGTTTCTGCCAGGCTTCGGCGACATCCTGGCTGAGCCGCCCCACGGCATCGATCCGCAGCTCGTGTTCTTCTTCGACTCGGGCAACCTCGAACGCTCCGGGAGCAGCGTGAAGCGCATCGCGTCGCATGCCACCATCGTCAACGTCGACCACCACCCTTCGAACTCGCGGTTCGGAGACGTGAACGTCATCGATCCCGACGCGTCGGCGGTGGGGCAGATGGTCATGGAGATGCTGGATCACTTCGGTTATCCGATCACGCCCACGATGGCGGCGAACCTCTACGTGGCGCTGCTGACCGACACCGGTGGCTTCCGTCACGAGAACACGACGCCGCGCGCACTGGACGATGCCGCCCGCCTCGCCCGCCTGGGGGCTGACCCGGGCCGCATCGCAACGTTGGTCTACAAGATGCGACCCGAGACTACGTTGAAGCTGAGCGGCCTCGCTCTCGCCACCATGCGAGTCGAGATGGAAGGCAGGCTCGCCTGGGCAAAGGTCACCCGTCGCATGCTGCGCGAGGCCGCCGCCGTCATGGCCGAGTCCGAGGGGATCATCGATACGCTGAACAGCATCGCGGGGCTCGAGCTCGCGATCCTCTTCAAGGAAGTCAACGACTCGTTGACGAAGATCAGCGTCCGGAGCCGTGGGGCTGTCGACGCTGCCGCGATGTGCGCTTCCTTCGGCGGAGGCGGCCACATCCGCGCCGCCGGAGCGGAGATCGAGCGGCCGATGGACGAGGCGGTGAAGATGGTGCTGGCGGCCGCCAAGGAGGCGATCCTTGCCGCCTCGTCCGAGAGCTGATTTACCTCAATTTCCGGCTGGAGTCCTCAACGTCGATAAGGCCGCAGGGGAGACGTCGTTCTCCGTCGTCAACCGACTACGGCGGCTGACCGGCGCGCACCGAGTCGGACACGCCGGCACGCTCGACCCCCTCGCAACGGGCGTCCTGCCCATCCTGTTCGAGTCTGCGACCCGCCTCGCCGAGTTCGCCCTGAAGCTGCCCAAGACTTATGTCGCGGACATCCACTTCGGCTTCGTCACCGCGACCGATGATGCGGAAGCCGAGCGCGAGGCAGTTGCCGATCCAAGCCATCTGAACGCGCCCCACGTGCTCGAATCCTTGTCGGCGTTCACCGGTCGGATCCTGCAGGAGCCACCCGCTTTCTCGGCGGTCAAGGTGGATGGGAAGCGCGCATACAAGCTCGCGCGACAGGGTGACGAGCCTAGACCCGCCGCGCGGGAGGTCGAGGTGTATGAGGCGCTGCTTCTCGAGTTCACTCCGGGCGAGCATGCGGTGGCGCGCGTTGAGATCCGCTGCGGGAGCGGGACCTACCTGCGCTCCATCGCCAGGGACCTTGGCCGGCAGCTGGGTGTGGGCGGGTATCTCGGCCGGTTGGTTCGGACGGCATATGGCGGGCTCACCATCGAGTCGGCGGTCAGCTCGGCGGAGCTGACGACAGCCGAAGATGTGCGGCGCCTCATGCTTCCGGCCGAAGTCATACTGCCGGACATGGAGCGGGTCAAGCTCAACGTGGAGCAGGAAGCCATGGTCCGGCAAGGCCGCGCCGTGCGTGTTCTGCCCGAGCCGGGCCCGGGACTGATCCGCGCTCATGACGCCGGCGGCCGTCTGGTCGCATTGGGCCACGCTGACCCGCTTCGGCGCACCTTCGTGCCCGAGAAGGTGCTCAGCTGAGGGGAGGGCTCACCTGTTAGTCCACCTTGGACTGCCCGCGAGTCCGATAGGGCCCGTGGCGCTGACGGTCGGCAGCTTCGACGGGGTCCACCTGGGTCATATCGACGTCATCAAGCACGTGGTGGCGGCGGCTCAGGAGACCGACTCGCAGTCTGCACTCATCACCTTCGAGCCACATCCACGCTGCGTGCTAGACCCGGGCAACTGCCCTCAATCGATCACGACGCTCCAGGAAAAGCTCGCGTTGATCGAGGCCGCGGGAATCGAGCATGCGATCGTGTTGAGGTTCGACCGTGAGCTTGCTTCGCTCTCACCTCAGGAGTTCATCGACCGGCTTGCAGCGGTGATGGAGCTGCGCCGCTGGGTGATCGGCTACGACTTCGCGTTCGGGCGCGGCCGGACCGGCAGCGCGCATTGGCTTCGCGAACACGGCCACCAGGTCGAGGTCGTGCCACCCTTCAAGGTCGATGGACATGACCTGCACAGCTCGGAGGTGCGCCGGCTGATCACAGCAGGCGACGTGGACAGGGCGAACAAGCTGCTCGCGCGCGAGTATGCGATGGCGGGACCGGTCGAGGCGGGCGAGAAGGTCGGGCGCCGCCTGGGCTTCCCCACCGCGAACATTGCGGTCGAACCGAACAAGCTCATCCCGGCGCTCGGCGCGTATGCCGGCCGGGCACGCGCCCCGGAAGGTGATTTCGTGGCGGCACTCTCAGTGGGTTATCGCCCAACGTTTGGCGGCACGCAGCTGCGGGTGGAGGCGTTTCTGCTGGACTTCGAGGGCGACCTCTACCAGCAGCGGCTCGAGCTTCGCTTTGTCCGATACCTTCACCCCGACATCAAGTTTCCAGGCACCGACGAGCTCGTCCAGCAGCTCAAGCAAGACGTCGCCGACACACGCCGAATCGTCGCTTCATGACAAAGGTTCTGGTCATCGGCGGCGGGATCGCCGGCTACTGCGCCGCCCTCGCTGCCAGGCGCGATGGAGCGGAGGTCACCGTGGTGGCAAAGGCCCCTGGGGCCACTGCGCTGTACGCCGGCGGCATGGAGGTGGTCGATGACCTGGACGCGATCCTCGCCCACCAGCGGCATCATCCGATGACGAGGCTGGGACTCGATTCGGTGCGCCTGGCGAGCGAGCTCGACATCGCGATCCACACGCTGCAACTTGCGCTCGAGAAAGACGGTCTCAAGTTCGAAGGCACGTGGCGGACTCGAGGCGTGTATTCGGACATCCATGGGCTTGCTTGGCCCGCCAACCTCGTGCCGGCGACAGTGTCGGGCGGAGAGCTGCACGCGCTCATCGGCCGGCGCGTCGCGGTCATCGGCATCAAGGAGGTCGGCGACTATGACGCCGCTTCAACGGCGCAGGCGCTGAAGGAGCTTCACGGCATCGAGGCGGTCGCGGAAGAGGTGAGCATTGCGGACCTGCCCATCGCCGCGTCGCTCACCGACCTCTACGGGCGGCGCGCACCTCAGCTTTCGCACAACCGGTCGACCGCGATCGCATACCCGCCTGGGTTCACGAACCTGCCTCAGGGCGGATTTGAGCTCCTCTCCGCGCCACCCTCGCCACATGGGTGGCGCCTGCAGCAGGCGATCGCACTCGGCACCGTCAAGGCGGACGTGACGTCCTTCGAGAACGCAAGAGGCATGATCACCTCAGCACAGTCCGGAGACCGCACCATCCGCGCCGACGCGTTCGTTCTCGCCACGGGTAAGCACATCGGCGGTGGCCTGCTCGGTGGGCACATGACCGCCGAGCCGCTGCTCAAGCTTGGCGTCTTCCACGATGGCGAGGCGGTCACGCGCATGGGCACCCGGCTGCAGCACGTGCAGTACCTGGACCCCGCGGCGGAGCTGCGCAGCGGCGTATCGACTGACAATCACCTGCATCCCCTCGACGACGAAGGCCAGGTTCCGTACCAGAATCTCTACGCCACCGGAGCGCTGCTGGGAGGCTACGACTACAGCGGACCCTGCGGCTTCGGCGTGCCGATCCTGACGGGCTGGCTCGCCGGCCGTTTCGCGGCCAAGCTCCAGTGAGGGCGGAGCTCGAAAAGATCGTCGGGGCGCCAGCCCTTGACGAGCGACCGGTGCGCGACATGTGGCCGCTCGCGATCATGGATGAGCGGGCCGGCAAGGCGCCGCCGCGCGTTCTGGTCGCCCGTCCATCGGGCCGCGAGCAGGTCGCGGCGATCCTGCGCTGGGCGGGCGCGAATCGAGTGAGGGTGACCCCGATGGGCGGTGGCAGCGGCGTCTGCGGCGCGCTCTCACCTGGCGCCGGGGAGCTCGTGCTCGACATGGGCGCGTTCGACCGGATCCTCGAAGTCGACGAGACGAACCTGACATGCCGGTGCGAATCGGGCGTCAACGGAATGACGCTCGAGAAACATTTGAACGAACGCGGCCTGACCCTGGGCCACTTCCCAAGCTCGCTGCCCGGAACGACCCTCGGCGGCCTGATCGCGACGCGCTCGTCCGGCCAGGAGTCGAGCCGGTACGGCAGCGTCGAGGACATGGTGCTCTCGCTCGCCGTGGTGCTTCCCGATGGAACCTTCGCGGCGCCGAGACCCGGACCCCGATCAGCCGTTGGCCCCGCGCTGCATCAGCTCTGGCTCGGCTCGGAAGGTGCGCTGGGCGTGATCCTGGGCGCGGTCCTTCGCGTCCACCGCCTGCCCGAATCTGTGATCGGACGTGGATTTGCTTTTGCCGACCTCGCCACCGGCCTCGAGGCCATGCGGGCGATCATGCAGTCGGGCATCAGGCCCCTCGTGATGCGGCTGTACGACGCCGAGGACACTGCGTTCAACGGCTACGACCTGGCGCTGGGCGGATGCCTGCTCGTGGTCGCCACCGCCGGTCTGCGAGCGGTCGCCAGGGCAGAGGCCGAGGCGGTGACTGAGTTTGCCGGCGCAGCGAAAGACCTCGGTGAGGATCCGTGGCTGAAATGGCAGTCGCATCGATTCGACCTTTCCGCCAAGCGCATGAAGTCATTTCTCGAACCGGCCGGCTCATACCTCGACACGATTGAGCTTGCCGCCCCGTGGACGGTGCTGCCGGACCTTCACGCGAGGGTCAAGTCCGCAATAGCGGTCGGCGGGTTGGCGTTATGCCATTTCAGTCATGCCTACGAGCAAGGCTGCTGCGCGTATTTCACGTTCGGCGGCTCAGGAGACACCGAGCAGGCGGCTCGCTCGGCGTACATGCGGGCATGGGAGGGCGCGATGAGCGCCGCGATCGAGCTTGGGGCCACAATCAGCCACCACCACGGGGTGGGCCAGGTTCGCGCCCGCTGGGTCGCCGATGAGATGGGAGGTTGGATGCGAGTGTGGCGATCGATCAAAGAGAGCGTCGACCCGAATGGGGTCATGAACCCCCGGGGCATGGGAGGCGATAAGCCATAGCCACCGGACAGCCCGGCGCACCGATCCTCTTCATCGTCAACCCGTCGTCCGGAGGGGGCAAGGCGGGGCGCGAGTGGGCGGGCATCGAGACCTGGCTGCCGTCGAGCGGCCTGCCCTATGAGGTCGCCTTCACGACGCGGCCGCTAGAGGCTACGGAGATCGCCCAGAGAGCCGTGCTCCAGTCGCGGCCTGTCGTCGTCGCGGTTGGCGGCGACGGCACCTTGAACGAGGTCGTCAACGGCTTTTTCCGCAACGGCGCGCCGATCCCCACGAGCAGCAAGCTGGCGATGGTGCCGCTTGGCACCGGCGGAGACTTTCGGCGCACGTTGCGAATTCCGCTCGACCCCAAGCTGGCGATCGACGTCTTGCGCAACGGCCTGGTCAGGCGGCTTGACGCGGGTTGCGTCACGTATCAAACCTCCGATGGCGCCACAGCGGTGCGCCATTTCATGAACATCGCCGACGCCGGCCTCGGCGGCGACGTGGTCTACAGGGTGAATCGAGGCAGCAAACGGCTTGGCTCGCTCACCTATAAGGTGGGCAGCGCTCTCGCCCTGTTGACCTACAAGAACAAGCCGATGACCATGGTCATCGACGGCTCCACGCACGAGCTCGCGCACGCACAGCAGGTCGTGGTCGCCAACTGTCAGTACTTCGGCGGCGGAATGCAGATGGCGCCGTCGGCATCACCGACCGACGGGGTGTTCGACGTGATTGTCGTCAAGGATGCCGGCAAGATCGAGACCATGCGCGGCATCAATGACTTCCTGGCCGGAAAGCACCTGGACAACGGCAACCCCAAGATCGAGCTCTTGTATGGGAAGAGGATCACGGTCACCTCACCGGAAAAGGTGCGCATCGACCTCGATGGTGAGGATGTGGGATTCCTGCCGGCCCTCTTCGAGATACAGCCCAGCGCGATCGAGTTCATCACCCCGAGATAATTCGGCTGTGACCAGGGGGGTCATAGCCACACAACACAAGGCGGCGTCAGAGGTCGGGGCGCAGGTGCTCCGCGACGGCGGCAACGCCATCGACGCTGCCATCGCCGCGAATGCGGTGCTGTGCGTCGTCTACCCACACATGACTTCGGTCGCCGGTGACCTGATGGCGATCGTTTGGCAGGCAGGTGCGTCGGCTCCGGTCGGGCTGGTCGGGGCGGGCCGGTCCGGTGCGCTCGCCACGATCGACGCGGTTCGCGCGCGCGGACACAACGCCATGCCGGAGCGGGGAGTGCTGACGGTCACCGTGCCCGGCACGGTGGAGGCATGGGGCCGCCTGCTGGAGCGCTTCGGCACGTGGGGGCTCGGCGCCGTCCTCGAGCCAGCTGCGGCGCTCGCCGCCGAGGGTTACCTCATCACGTCACGGCTCGCGGACTTCTTGAGGTCCTCGGCGGGACTCCTGGGCACCGAACCCGCGGCTCAAGCGCTGTATCCGCCGATGGAGGCCGGGATGCTCCTGCGAAACCCAGACCTCGCCTCGGTGCTGCGCGACATCGGCCGGAACGGGATCAGCGGCTTTTACCGAGGAGGGATCGCGGCGGCGATCGTCGCCGCGATCGCGCGGCGCGACGGCCTGGTGACCGCTCCAGACCTGGCCTCGCACCGCTCGCAGTGGGTGGACCCGATCGCGATGAAATACCGCGACGTCACCGTTTACGAGCTGCCCCCGCCGACTCAGGGTCTGACCGCCCTCGCCATCCTGGCAAGGCTGAGCTTGCTGGACCGCGCAGAGCTCGAGCCGGGCCCTGAGTTTGTAGACCGGTTCAGGCGAATCCGCGACACGTCCTACGCCCTGCGCGATCGGTACATCACCGACCCGGACTTCTCTGCCGCTCCCGTGGAACCGTTCCTGGATCCGAGTCATGCCGCGGTGGGCGGCGCCGGGCCGAGAGGCGGAGGGGACACCGTCTATCTCTGCGCGGCCGACGAGCACGGCAACCTGGTGTCGCTGATCCAGAGCGTCGCATTCGACTTCGGGTCGGGCATAGTCGCGGAGGGCACCGGCATGCTGCTGCAGAACCGCGGCTGCTATTTCAGCCTGAACCCCGACCACGTCAACCGCCTCGAACCACACAAGCGGACCATGCACACGCTGATCCCGGCGATGGCGACACGAGATGGGAAGCCATGGGCGATCTTCGGCACCATGGGAGGAGAGGGTCAGCCGCAGATCCAGGCGCAGGTGCTCGTCAACCTGGTCGACCATCAACTCGATCCATCCGAAGCCGTCGCGCGGCCTCGTATCCGGGTCCAGGCCGGTGGAGCGCGGACGTCGATCGAGGCGGATTATCCGCACGCGGCCGAGCTAACCCGCTCGGATCGAACGCTTCAGCTGATGCCTCGCCACCACCATTCATTCGGACACTCGCAGGCGATAGTGATCGACGGGCCGAATGCGTGGCGTGCCGCGGCCGACCCGCGGTCCGACGGCTCAGCCGAGCACGTGTCCTGAGGTCGGTTTCGCGTCGCACGTATACTCTTCGTTCGGTTTGGCAGCAGAGACGGACGTCAAGGGCAAACTCATCGCGGAATACAAGCGCGCCGACAAGGACACGGGTTCACCCGAGGTCCAGATCGCGCTTTCGACCGCACGCATCCGAGAGCTCACTGAGCACCTCAAGACGCACGCCAAAGACCACCATTCGCGCCGCGGCCTCCTCCTCCTGGTTGGCAAGCAACGGCGTCTGCTGAACTACCTGAAGGACACCGACATCGAGCGCTATCGCGCGCTCGTCGGCAAGCTCGGGATCAGGAGATGACGCCGGCGTCGTAAGTCAATCGGGAGGACCCCACCGCTGTTCCTGCGCGGGTCAGACTCTTAGAAGCTCTCACTCAGGTTTCGAGATCGATCGATTACCTCAGCGGCAGCTGCTAGGAACCTGACCCAGGTCGCACCTCCGGGGGTCGTCCTCCCAGAACATGGAGGAATTGCACGTGGCAATCGTCACGAAGAACGTTGAGGTCGCCGACAAGCGACTGTCGATCGAGACCGGCCGGGTGGCCGAGCAGGCAAACGGAGCGGTGATCCTGCGCCAGGGCGACACTGTCGTCCTGAGCACCGCGGTGATGGCGAAGGAGCCCCGCGAGGGGATCGACTGGTTCCCCCTTACCTGCGACTACGAGGAGAAGCTGTACGCGGCGGGCAAGATCCCCGGTGCATTCATGCGCCGCGAGGGACGGCCGAGCGAGACCGCGATCCTTGCGTCGCGGCTGACCGACCGTCCGCTGCGACCGCTGTTTCCGGAAGGCTTCCGGCTGGATGTCCAGGTTGTTTCGACGGTCCTTTCGGTCGACCAGGAAAACGATCCGACCATCCTCAGCATCAACGGCGCCTCGACGGCGCTGGTGATCTCGGACATCCCGTTCGGAGGGCCGGTCGGAGCAGTCCGCATGGGAATGCTCGATGGAAAGATCATCGTCAACCCACCGCTGTCTCGCATGAGCGAGTCAGAGCTCGACCTCGTGGTCGCCGGCACCGCCGACGCGATCCTCATGGTCGAAGCCGGCGCTAAGGGTGTCACCGAGCAGACGGTGCTCGACGCCCTGGAGATGGCCCACGAAGCGATCAAAGGGATCTGTGCCGCGCAGGTCGAGCTGCAGCAGCAGGTCGGCCAGGAAAAGCGTGAGTGGATACCAAATGTCTACCCGCCGCAAATGCTCGAGATCGTCGGAGAATACCTGGCGCTGCGCCTGGACCAGGTGCTTTACAAAGCCGACAAGGCCACGCGCGAGGCCGACGTCGACGACCTGCGTAGCAAGACCATCGTCGAGCTCGGTGAGCGATTCCCCGAGCACATTGAAATCCTCGGCAAGCTCTTCGACAAAGCGCTTAAGGACAGGGTCCGTCAACGCATCGTCGACGAGGGCGTGCGCATCGACGGGCGCGGCCTCAAGGACGTGCGAAATATCACGGTCGAGGTCGGCGTATTGCCTCGCACGCACGGATCGGGCCTCTTCACGCGCGGGCAGACCCAGGCCCTAACGATTACGACCCTGGGCTCGATGTCCGACCAGCAGAAGCTCGATGGACTCACCGACGAGACATTCAAGCGCTACATGCACCACTACAACTTCCCGCCGTTCTCAGTCGGCGAGGCTCGCCCGCTGCGCGGTCCGGGCCGGCGTGAGATCGGCCACGGCGCTCTCGCCGAGCGGGCGCTGCTCGCGGTCATCCCACCGGTCGAGGAATGGCCCTACACCATGCGGTTGGTCTCCGAGATTCTGAGCTCCAACGGCTCGACTTCGATGGCTTCGGTCTGTGGATCGACGCTGGCGTTGATGGACGCGGGAGTTCCGATCAAGTCACCGGTCGCAGGTATCGCGATGGGCCTGGTGACGCGTGAGGGCAAGTTCGCCGTGCTGACCGACATCCAGGGAGTCGAGGACAACCTCGGCGACATGGACTTCAAGGTCGCAGGCACACGTGACGGAATCACGGCCCTTCAGATGGACATCAAGATCAAGGGCCTGACCCACGAGATCTTCGCGCAGGCGCTCGAGCAGGCTCGCGAGGCGCGCCTCTTCGTGCTCGACAAGATGCTGGCCGTGCTGCCCAGGCCTCGCAGCGAGATGAGCCCTTACGCACCGCGGATCACGACGATCATGATCAACCCCGACAAGATCCGCGACATCATCGGCCCCGGAGGCAAGATGATCCGCAAGATCACGGAGGAAACGGGCGCGCAGATCGACGTCGAGGACGACGGTCGGGTGTTCATCGCCGCTGTCGACCAGGAAGGCGGCAAACGCGCCATCGATTGGATCAAAGGCCTCACCGACGAGGTCGAGGTCGGCAAGATCTACAAGGGCAAGGTCGTGCGCATCATGCCCTTCGGCGCATTCGTCGAGGTGCTGCCCAACCAGGATGGCCTCGTGCACATCTCCAAGCTCACCGATCACCGGGTCGAGAGGGTGGAAGAGGTCGCCAACGTCGGCGACGAGATCGTCGTCAAGGCGGTCGAGGTCGACAGCCAGGGCCGCCTCAACTTGAGCCGGCAGGCCGCGATCGAGGAGCTGACGTCCAAAGGCGAGCCGATCGAAGAGAAGATCGACAAGGACGCCATGGCGATTGCTCTGGCCTCCCCGCCACCGCCGCCACGAGAAGGCGGGTTCGGCGGTCGGGACCGAGGCGGTCGAAACGGCGGCGGCGGACGCGGTCCTCGCCGGAATTAGTTAACCAATGGCTGAGCCGATAAAAGTCGCGGTAACTGGTTACCGAGGCAAAGTCGGCTCAGTCCTCGCCGCTGCGTTTCAGTCCGAGCCTGGGCTTGATTACGTCGGCGGAGTAGAGCTGGGCGACGACCTGGCCGCCTTTCTGCACGAAAAAAGGCCGCGCGCCCTGGTCGACTTCACAAAGCCGTCGGAGGCGCTGCACAACGCGCTCGCCGCGGTCGCCTCGGGAGCCTCGCCGGTGATCGGCACCACCGGCCTGAGCGCTGATGCGGTCGACAAGCTGGAGACGGCATGCAAGAGCAAGGGGATCGGTGGAATCGTGGCGCCGAACTTCGCGGTCGGGGCCGTGCTGATGATGCACCTGGCCGACATCGCGGCCCCTCACTTCGATGCGGTCGAGGTGATCGAGATGCACCACGCGACCAAGCTGGACGCCCCGTCGGGGACGGCGCTGTCCACCGCAAAACGCCTCGCCGCGAGGCGGCGCGACAAACCGTTCAGCCACAAGAAAGCAGAGAAGGAGACGCTGCCGGGAACGCGAGGTGGGGAAGAGGGGAACGTCGCGGTGCACAGCGTGCGGTTGCCCGGCTTTGTCGCCGACCAGGAGGTCATCTTCGGTCTTCCCGGGCAGACGCTGACGATCGTCCACCGGACGACAAGCCGCGAGGCATACATCCCGGGGGTGCTGCTCGCAATCCGCAAGGTCACCGCCGACGCACGCTTCTACCGAGGCCTCGACGAACTCCTGGGCCTTCGCTAAACTGACTTCGTGCCCACCTCCAAGCGACTAAACGTTGCTGTCGTCGGCGCGACCGGGATGGTCGGGCACGAGATCCTGCGTGTGCTCGCGCAGCGCCACTTTCCAAGCGAGCGCGTCATCGCCCTCGCATCGGAGCGCTCGAAGGGGTTGACCGTCGCCTACAACGGCAGCTCCATCAAGATCGAGCCGCTCGACGAGAAAGCGTTCAAAGGAATCGACATCGCGCTGTTTGCCGCAAGCGGCGACATCGCGTTGATGTACGGACCGCTCGCCGCCGAAGCGGGCGCGCTGGTCATCGACAACAGCTCCGCCTGGCGCATGAAGGAGAACGTCCCGCACGTCGTGCCGGAGGTCAACGCCGAGGACATCCGCGACAACGAGGGCATCATCGCCAACCCGAACTGCTGCGCGATCCCCCTGACCGTCATCCTCAACCCGCTCAAGAAAGCGGTGGGAATCGAGCGGGTGCTCGTCTCCACCTATCAGTCGGCCTCCGGGGCCGGCCGCGCGCTGGTCGACGAGCTCGAGGACCAGACCAAGGCGATCGCCGAGGGCACCGAGCCGCAGGCGGTCGCGTATCCATATCAGCTGGCCTACAACGTGGTGCCCGGCGGTTGGAGGCCTGAGCCCGACGGATACAACGAAGAAGAG